>JAYSXU010000526.1:0-3907 GCA_043716965.1 Fimbriiglobus sp. | reverse complement strand
TACCCCGTGATCTGAATCTGTATGCGTGGTGTGGAACGTCCGTGGTGACATTAAACGCCACTTCGCCACTCATCGCATCAATAGAAACGGCCTCATTCGAGGCCGTTTCCACAACACTTCGTCTCCACTTCAACTTACACTTTGAACTTGCCGGGGACTGGCACGGGGCTGACTTCGATCTTGGACGATTCCGACAACCCTTCGGGCATCGTCGTGACGGTCGAATTCAGGGCCTGTTCCCAGGTGACGGTCTTGCCGGAGTAAGCAGCCATGCGGCCCATGATGGCGGTCAGGGTGCTTTCGGTGACCGATTGCAGTTCGTTGAGTGGCTTACCGGCCTTGATGCTGTTCACCAAGTCGATGTGTTCTTGGACGTAGGGGTTGACCGGGTCTTTGTCGAACACTTTCTTCTTGTTGATTCGGTAAGCGTTCAGCAGCGACTTGCCTTTGCTGCCGTAAACTGTCTCGGAAACGTCCGAGGTGATGCCGGGCAAGTGGGCGCAGTAGCTAGAAACGGGGACGCCGTTGGGGTACTCGTACTCGATCGAGAAGTGATCCCAAATGTGGCCGACGTCATTCGGCTTGCCGGCGGGTCGTGCCATGCGACCGCCGAAGCCAACGGCTTTGACGGGGTGGCCGCCGAGAACCCAGTTCATCACGTCCAAGTTGTGAACGTGTTGCTCGACGATGTGGTCCCCGCACAACCAGAGGAAGTGGTACCAGTTGTTGATCTGGTACGCCAAGTCGGACACGCCTTCTTTGCGGGGGTGGAACCAGATGCCGTTGCCGTTCCACGAACAGCGTGCCGAGACGATGTCCCCGATCGCGCCGTCGTGAACTTGCTTAATCGTCTCGATGTAGCCCGCTTGGTGCCGGCGTTGCGTACCAGCCACGACGGCGATTTTTCGCTTCTTGGATTCTTCCACCAACTCCATGCACTTGCGAATTCCAGGGCCGTCCACGGCGACCGGCTTTTCGCAGAAGACGTGCTTGTTCGCCTTCACAGCCGCTTCGAGGTGCGTCGGGCGGAAGCCGGGGGGCGTAGCGAGGATGACCAGATCGACGCCCGAGTTCAGCACTTGCTTGTAATTGTCGAGGCCCCCAAACACTCGATCACCAATCGCGGCTCGTTCGCCGTAATCCTTGCTGAGTTGTTTGCTGTAGCCTTGCGCTTTATCGAGGAAGAAGTCCCCGAGGGCGTGAATCTGGATCGACTTGTCGGCTTCCAAGCTGTCCTTGACGGCCCCGGTCCCACGGCCACCGCAGCCGATGAGGCCGACTTTGATCACTTCGTTCCCGGCGGCATGGACGCCAGTGGGCATCAAGTTCACGCTGGCGGCAGTCGCGGTGGCGATCGCGCCCGCTTTCAAAAAATCCCGGCGGTTCGTGTTCGACGTTTCCACGAGAGAGGCTCCTACAAAAAAGGTAAGGGTCACAACGGTTCAAAACCTAACCAAGATCAATCCTTTCACCACGGAACACACGGAAACCACGGAAGAAATCAAAATACCAAGAATAGAGTTCAACTATTGAAGAACGGTTCTCTGCTCTGTATTTAGCCGTCTGCAAATCTTTTCCGTGTCATCCGTGTATTCTATGGTGAAAATTTTGGGTCAATCTTTCTTCACCTTCCTGATGCCGATTTCGGACGATTCCGGTTTCTTCGTCAACGTCGGCTTGAGACCGACGAGTTCGGGGTACTCATCAACGGGTAGGCAGACGCGGAACCCGATGACATCCATGTTGGTGAGCCACCAGATGCTGCTCAAGCCCTGGGGATCGTCCTTGACCCAACGGGGTTCCGACACTCGGCGTGCGGCACTGCGGAGGCGATCGGGTTTATCGGCATAGGATCCGCCACGCACCACGTGCCCCCACTTCACATCCGGTTCTGGTTTCTTGAATGCGCCGATGTTCAACTTGTCCGCTGCCAGTTTCTCGAACGACTTCGCGTCGTACTGATCGAGACACCATTCCCAAACGTTGCCGTGCATGTCGTAGATGCCGAACTTGTTGGGCTTCAGTTTTCCGACGATGTGGGTGGTGGGTTCGTCGGCTGCGCCTTTGTTGCCCGCCTTGTCGGTGTCCTTTTGGTTCGCGGAGTTCTCCAGGTACCACGCATAGTCGCTGAGTTTCTCCGTGGAATCAAAACCGTAAGGGCCGGTCTGACCCGCCCGGCAAGCGAACTCCCATTCGGCTTCCGTGGGCAGGCGGAACGGGAGTTTCGTCTTCCACCGCAGCCAGTGGCAATATGTCATCGCCGCGTGGTGTGACATGCAAATCACCGGGTGCCCTTCCCGACCGTGTTCGTACAGTTCATCGACGTAAGTATTTGTCGGCCGTGTGATGGCATCGGCCGGCAACGTCTTGGCAATCTGGTCCGGAACTTCCCCCGCGACGAACAGCGATTGGTCTTTCCAAAACCCGTAATACTCCGCCCACGTGACTTCGCATTTGGCAATCCAGTACGGGTTCACCTTCACTTTGCGTTGCGGGCCTTCGTCCGGTTTGCGGCCTTCTTCGCTATCCGGGCTACCCATCAGAAACTCACCCCCCGGCACGTAAACCATGTCGAACTTCATCTCCGCACTCGGAATCTCTTGCGTGAAGTTCTTCGGCGGTAGTTCGACTTTCGTCGGGACGGTCACCTTTTGCGGGACGACCCGGTCTTCGCCTTTTTGCTGAGACGCGAGCGACGATAAGGACACGCCAAGGAGGGCAGCGACTAATATGCAAGCAAACAGTCTGTGAGTCATGTGTCTAGATTCTCCGATCCGATGCACAAAGTCAACGAAATCTAGCCGGGTTTGAATGGGAATTCTGGAGGTAGGGTATGGCAGTCCGGCAACTCGGTTTAGCTTTACTGGTTCAATGTACGCTGTTCTCGCTAAGTGGCCGCTGTGCGGAACTAACACTTTCGCGGTTTGAGTTCGAGTCGAAGCACATGGGCACGTCGTTCCGGATTGTGCTTTACACAACCGACAAAGCGAACGCAAATAAAGCCACAGTAACAGCCTTCGCACGAGTCGCGGAGTTGGACCGCATCCTGAGCGATTACAACCCGAATAGCGAAGTCATGCAACTTTGCAAGCGCAACGACACGGCGCCGGGCAAGCCGATTGCAGTGAGTACGGAGTTGTTCGACATCCTGGCGAAAACCGAATCGGTCTCGAAGGTCAGTGATGGATCGTTTGACGTGACGGTCGGTCCACTCGTCAAACTCTGGCGACTGGCGCGCAAAACCCAAGTGATGCCGGACACCAAGGAGCTAACCGAAGCGATCAGTAAAACCGGATTCGAGAAAGTGAGTCTGAATTCAACCGCACAAACCGTCACCCTAAAAGTCCCTGGAATGCGGCTCGACTTCGGCGGGATCGGCAAAGGCTACGCCGCCGATGAAGCACTCGCGGTGTTGCGGGACCAGTTTCACATTTCGCGCGCACTGGTCGCAGCTTATGGGGACATTACTTGCGGGGACGCACCACCGGACAACGACGGCTGGACGGTGGACATCACGCCGATCTCGAAGGACCAAGCGCCCCGTCGCTTGAAACTTGTCAACATGGCCGTTTCAACGTCGGGCGACATGGAGCAATTTACGGTCATCGACGGGGTGCGCTATTCGCACGTGTTGAACCCCAAAACCGGCCTGGGACTAACGGGCCGTAGGAGCGTGACCGTGATCGCAAAAAAGGGCTGGCAAGCGGACGCCTACGCCAAAGTCGCCAGTATACTCCCCGCCGAAAAATCGCTGCCCCTGATCGACAAGCTGGAGGACGCCGCGACGTACATCGTGGTGAAGGAGAACGACGACGCGAAAGAACAGGTCACGGCGTCCAAGCGATTCGACGGATACTTGGCGAAGTGAAGGGGCGTGGACTTAGGCGAACGGCGCGACGTCAGTCCG
>JAYSXU010000525.1:0-3911 GCA_043716965.1 Fimbriiglobus sp. | reverse complement strand
CTACCGCACACTGCTTCGCCCGGTGTTGTTCACGTTGGACGCCGAGCGAGCGCACAACTTCGCCCTGCTAAGCGCGAGCCGGTTAGCCCGATCGCGGTGGGCCTGCGACGCGGTTCGCACAATCATCGCTCGCCCGGCAAATCGACCCGTGACTACGATGAGGTTGACGTTCCCAAATGCCATCGGGCTAGCGGGGGGAATGGATAAGAACGGCGTGGCGCCGCTGGCGTGGTGGGCGTTCGGGTTCGGGTTCGTGGAACTCGGCACTGTCACCCCGGTGTCACAACCTGGCAACGACCCGCCGCGAATGTTTCGTTACCCCGCGACGAACGCCATTGTTAATCGCATGGGCTTCAACAACGACGGCGCAACGGCACTAGCCACGCGCCTACAATCGCAAGCCGAACGCGGACTTCGCCCGCCGGTTCCGATCGGGATTAGCATCGGCAAGAACAAACTGGTTCCAGCCGAAGGCGCTGCGGACGATTTTGCTAAGGCAGCAACTGCGGTGCTGAACCACGCCGATTTCCTGACCGTGAACGTGAGTTCGCCGAACACCCCCGGCTTGCGAGCGTTGCAAAACGCAGATGACCTCCGCAAGATTCTGCAAGCGGTGCAACACGTCATTGGAACCCAGCGCAAACCGCTACTGGTGAAAATCGCACCTGAACTGGACGGCGATGAATTGCGAGCAGTTCTGGACACGACGATGAACTGTGGCTGCGCCGGGATCATTGCCACGAACACGCTTTCGACTGCGAACCGGCCCGACCTGCAACAGGGCGGCCTGAGCGGGCAACCGTTGCGCGACCTGTCGTGCCGAAAAGTGGAACAAGTCCGCAAGCACCTGGGCGACGCGGCCACCCTCATCGGCTGTGGCGGCATCAACGATGTCGCCTCCGCCCGGTCGATGCTAGCCGCCGGCGCCAACCTCGTGCAGATTTACACCGGACTCGTGTACGAAGGCCCGTTCCTCCCCGCGACGCTTTCGCGGGGATTGAAGTTCTCGCCAGAATTTCGCAAATCCCTCTCGATTTCTTCGTGACGGAAGCAGATAATCGTTTCGCCTCACATCTTGTCGAATGGTCTCTTACCTCGTTCTAGAGGGTCTGCCATGCGTTTTCGTCGTCAGGGATTCACACTCATCGAGCTATTGGTCGTGATCGCCATCATTGCGATCTTGATCGGGCTACTCTTGCCTGCCGTCCAAAAAGTCCGCGAAGCCGCGGCCCGAGCAACTTGCTCGAACAACCTGAAACAACTCGGATTGGGCGCCCACAATTTCCACGACGTGAACTTGAAGTTCCCGTATGAGATCTTGCGGGAAAGTAACCCCAATTTCCCACCTGACAACCCAAGTTTGATGTATCCGAATTATCCGAGTACCGCCGTGAAACGCCGGTACGGGTTGTTCCATCAGATGTTGTCGTTCATTGAACAAGACAACCTCTGGCAGCGTTGGGATCACTTCGTCTTCGACAACAACTCGCGATTCCCGGCAACACCGGCGGGCGTCCAATATGCCCCTGGTTCGTTTTCAAACACTACGGTGAAGACGATGATCTGCCCATCGAACCCTGGCGGCCCGCTCAATGCGCCCTCAAGTGGCCCTTCTGGTCAGTATTTCATTACTAGCTACTACGGGAATGCCGGAACCCGAAGCTACCCTGGTTTTAACACCAGCCGCCCGTGCCTCTGGACGTATCAAAACGGCATGTTTACCAGGAATCGTGCGTTTAACATTGCTGCTGTCACAGATGGGACTTCCAACACGCTTCTATTCGGCGAACGGCATTTCTTCGATCGAGTTTTCGACACAAGTCCGATTGTAGACGACCGAATTGCGGACTGGGGTTGGGTCTGGTATGCGGGCGAAGGAGACGTTGGCCTGGGTACTAGCGTGCCAATTAATTACAAGCTCCCTGCCAACTACGACACCTTGGGTGGTGGCCAACAACAGTTGCTGTACGAAGACCGCATCAACGCCTACGGCAGTGGCCACACGGGCGGCGCGAACTTTGCCTTGGCCGATGGCTCCGTCCGCTTCATCCGTGATTCCATCTCGCCCGTAACGTTTGCTTCGTTGGGCACCCGAGCCGGTGGCGAAGTCGTGGCGGGCGATTACTAAAGTTCAATTCCCGGCGAACCGACGACATCAATCGCACAACTGTCAACCTGAGCCGGGGACGTTAGTCCCCCGAGTGAGCGCGGTCCGTCCGTAAATGCACCCTCGGGGGACTAACGTCCCCTGCTCAGGTTCGTTCCCCGCTCAGATTCGTTTCCACCACCCAATCACCCTCCTGAGAAATGCCATCATGCTCGCTCATCGCGTTGCTCCGATTGCAGTGTTGATAGGACTGCTCGTTCTCGTCGGCTGTGACAGCGGCCCGACGTTGGTCGAAGTCCAGGGCACCGTGAAAGCGAACGGCAAACCCCTGAACAAGATCCAAGTCGAATTCTGGCCGGTCGCAAGTGGCCCCCGTTCGATGGGCACGACCGATGACCAGGGACACTATTCACTCATGGTCGATGACGGGAAGAGAAAAGGTGCCATCGTCGGAAGCCACAACGTCGTTCTCAAAGACGTGGGCGTTCTCGGGGACAAGTTCATGGGCCGTGCCGGAGAAACAGTCGATCTGTCCAAAGGCAAGAAGTCGCAGATCCCCGTTATCTACACCGACCCCCTGAAAACGACGATCAAGAAGGAAGTCAAAAGCGGTCCCAACACGATCGACATCGACGTGACGCCGTGACGTTTGACATGAAGCGTAGTAGTGAGGCGAACGCTCAGCAAAATCAGTTGAATATCGTGTTACGTAGCCGGTTCGCCTGAACCGGCGGCGTAGGTCACGGTCACGTTTGTGGTGATGCCACCGCGCGGGGTCCACCGGGAGACTACCGTACACCGCACCGGTTGTGAGGCGGCGACGAAGTCGTCGAGCAAGCGGTTGGTCACTTGCTCGTAGTAAATCCCCTGGTTGCGGAAGCGTTGCAGGTACAGCTTCAGCGACTTCAGTTCCACGCATTTTTCGTTCGGCGTGTAGATATACGTGATCGTACCGAAGTCCGGTTGCCCCGTGAGCGGGCAGACGCTGGTGAACTCCGGGCAGATGATTTCGATGCTGTAATCCCGGCCCGGCTTCGGGTTCGGAAAGGTGTCCAACTGCTCCGCCGACGGCGTTTGTGTCAATTCCATGATGCGTGATTCCTGGTGAATGGATACCGTTAGTTGATAGTCCTCCCCCGCACTGGCTTCCAGAGTGTGGGGATGTTTCATGGCTAAGTTGGGTGCAACAAGATTCACTGGAAGTCTCTGAAAACCGGATTCACCACAGAGGGCACGGAGAGCCACAGAGTAAGAAATGAAAATGGATTTAGCTTGACTCCGTAGCTCTCCGTGCCCTCTGTGGTGAAACGTTTTCTTTCCACCCCATTAGGTGACACTCATGCCCCGAGCGGTTGTTCTTTTAAGCGGCGGGTTGGATAGCACGACGACGTTGGCGTTTGCCAAGGACGCGGGGTACGAGGTCTTCGCGCTCAGTGTCGATTACGGCCAACGGCACAAGGTTGAGTTAGTGAAGGCCGCTGTGGTCGCGGCGCACTTTGCTGTGAGCGATCATCGCACGGTGACGTTGGACCTACGGGCGATTGGGGGTTCGGCGTTGACGGCAGACGTGGCGGTGCCGAAGGACCGCTCCGCAAACGAAATGAACCACGGCATCCCGATCACCTACGTCCCCGCGCGAAATACGATCTTGCTCGGTGTCGCGCTGGGTTATGCCGAAACCGTGGGGGCGTTCGACCTGTTCATCGGCGCCAACATTCTCGATTACTCCGGCTACCCCGATTGCCGCCCGGAGTTCCTGACCGCGTTTGAATCGCTCGCCAACCTCGCCACGAAAGCCGGGGTC
>JAYSXU010000524.1:0-3918 GCA_043716965.1 Fimbriiglobus sp. | reverse complement strand
ACGAACTCTGGGCGTCGAGCAATTGTTGCGTCAGGGCGGCGATATTACCAGCAGTTTCACGAACTTGTGGGTCGGGCGGGGCAACAAACGATCCACGGGCGTTGTCCACTTGAGCATATGCTAGTTCTATGGCCCGTTGCTGCAAAGCGTAGGTCTGGGCCAATTGTCGGATCGCCCGAAGATCCTGCCGCGAGTCCGTGATGATGTTATCTTCAAAGGCTTGCAGGTTCCGCCGTTGGCGTTGGTACCCGATCAACGCCGCCCGGTATTGGTTGCGTTCCGCCCGTCGCACAAAGGGTGGCTCGACGCGGAGAGTCACGGTATGTTGGGTCCGAGTTCCGGCGAACGCCAAGCCGGCGGCTTCGTCACGCGGCGTTGTGGATAAAAGATCATAGCGAACATCGAAGGTTCCTTGCAAGGCGTTCGCTCGGACTGCGATCTGTCTCCAGGCGTCCACGACTTGCGCACGTGCGTTCATCAGGTCAAGCCGATTCACCAGCGCAGCCTGTGCAACCTTACCTTGCGCTTCATCCAGTGAAACCTGAACCAAATCCACGCCATCAATCACGATCGGCGGAAGCAACGGCCAGTTGTCGCGGATTTTATCCAGCCGTTGGCTGCGGGGTTGAATCGCTACCAACATCCCCGCTTCAAACACATTGCGGAACCAGCTCGCTTGTTCCGCCGCTTGGCGGTCGGCGGCAACCCGAAGCCACGGTTGCAACTCGTACCGGCGTAGGGCCTGCTCAAATCGAATCCGATCAATCGCCGATTCGACGGCATCAAGTTCCGCAAACGATTCGAGCGTCTCCGGTTTATTCTTCAGTTGCCGATCCGCCCGCGCATCAAGCAACTTGCGGCGTGTTTCCGATAGGGCGAGCAGTTGCTTCGCCAGTGGGTCATCGAGTTGCCGGCGCAACTCGCCCGCAAACTTCGGGTAGTCCTTGGCGAACGGCGTTCCACGGGAAAGCGGGGAGTCCGTCAACAGCTTGCTCCACCGCTCGCGCAACATGGCGGCTCGTTCCCCCGCCACGAACTGTCCGGCGGCAACTTCGATGTCTCGAAGCTGTTGGTACACCTCTTCAAACTTCCCCACTTGTTGGCGCATCGGGCGCAACGGGGCGTCGTCCAGTTCGATCGGCATCGTGGCCGGCACGCCGAGTTGCAGCTTGAAGAAGTCAATGTTATCCAAGTAGAGCCGGGTACTCGTGAGAACCGTGTTGCGACTCCGTAACAAGTTCTGTTCGACCCGCACGACCTGCAACTCGTTGACGCCGCCGCCTTCCTTCAAGTTCTCGAACAGGAGCAAAAACTGTTCAAGGGCCGTGACGTTTTTCCGCTCGTTGGCCAGGGTCGCACCGCGTAACACCGTGGGCAGAAATCCGGTTTGTTGAGCGGTGAAGTTCGTCCCGACCCCACGCCCGAGGTTCACGGACAAGCCTTGCAAGCCATAGGGGTTGTTGGTGTAGTTTGCGGTCCCCGCCAGTGCCGCGTAGAAGATTTTGCGGAACCGGGCATACGACCGGATCGCGTACAGCAGGGTGCGTTCCACGTTCGTGAGCGATTCCAACGTCACGGCCAAACCACCCCCGCGCAGCAGCGGTTGAATCAACGTCAAGCCGAGGTTCGAGATGCTCGTCTGCGGTTTATCGCCCGACAGGTCAATCACGATTTGATTGGCGAGCCGGACTATCAGTGTCCCACCCGTTGCGAACGCCCGGCTGAAGCCGGTGCCATTTCCCGAACTGGTGTTTAAGCGCCACTGCTCGCTGGCACCGCCGGGAAAATCCCGTCCGGTTGATTCCCGAATAATCTGCTCGGCGGCAAATGCCTGCGCCGCGAAACCGTAGCGTTCCAACGACACCGGCAGCGCTGCGAGGTACAAGTCTTCGCGGCGGTCCTGGAACTCGCGGCTGTTGAATATCGCCAGTTCAACGGCCTGATCCAGACGAATCCGGAATGCGGGTTGGTCCGCGTTAAAGACATTCTTGTAAGCAGCCAGTGCGGACCCGGCTAGCGCCCCGATCGAGGCTGTGTTCGCATCGTCTTTCTTGGCTTTGTCGTCGGTCGGCATCGGGATTTGCGGCGTTTGTTGGTCCGTGACTGTATCTTCCGCACGATTTTGCGTATCCCACGCAGCGATTTGCTGAATGTAACCCGTGCCTTCGTGCCGACCGGCCCCACCGCGACCGGGCCGTTGAGGGTTCGGCGACGTTAGCCAAGCGTAATAATCATCAGGCGGATACGGTGGGAAGTCCGGACACGAGGGGTCGGCGAACCGGGCACGCGAATCGGGATAAGCGTGCCAGTTCTCCACCTTCCACGCGGGGTTGATGTTCTTCTGGCTAATCAGCCCTTCGACGTCTTTATCCGCCCGGTCCCGGAAGTGTTGCCGCGAACACCCCGCCGTCAGCAAAACGCCGAGCGTTAAGCAGACCATCCACCAGCGTCGCGTTGACCGAACCCGTGTCAGTCGATTGTGCCCGAGCATGGCTCTCCCCACTGTCGTTACGCAAATCCGGCAAAGCCTGCAAACCCCACGCAGCCCGCAGAAACGTTATCGACGCTAGAATCTGCGCAACTTGAATGAGATGCTCAACATGCCGCATCTGGGGTAAGCGTTTCAAACCGCCGCCCACCGACACGGGTCGGTCGATGGTGTAGCCGGTTTGGCGTTTGAGCCAGTCGATGACGTTGTGGGTCTGCTCGTCGATCTCGACGGTGAGGTGCGATAATCCCTTGGGTAACTAGTGGATTTCGTCGGTGTTGAACGGCGAAGCGGTCTAGGATTGAAGCACCCGAGGTCGCGGAGGACCAGAGTAGTCTTGCCAGGCGGTAGTGGTGCGGGTCCAGGACTTCCCGCATTTTAGGTACACCAATCGCGGCAGTTCATTTCACCGGGGGTTTGAGTTCCCAAATCCACCTCACCCCGGCCCCTCTCCGGCGCGGAGAGGGGCCGGGGTGAGGTTGCGACAAATTCCCGAGAGAATCTCTCTACACCCAGAAAGCCAAGAAGTGACAAACGGAACGGGCGAAATACCCGGTGCCTAATAAACCGACTGAAGCCCCGCTTCGTGGTCGATGGGCTATTTGTCGCCGTCAACAAACGAGATTGCTATGTACCGAATCATATTCGCCTTGGTCGGGTTGCTGGTCGGCTTCGGGTCGCTGAACGCGCAATCGGTGGATCGTGCCCAACTGAACCGTATTGACGCGGTCGTGCAAACCGCGATCACCAAAGGCTTCTGCCCGGGCGCAGTGGTGGTCGTGGTTCACAAGGACGAGGTGGTGTTTCGCAAGGCTTACGGGGACCGGGCGAAGGTGCCGCTCGTGGTGCCGATGACGGCGGACACGGTGTTCGACATGGCGTCGCTGACGAAGCCGATGGCCACGGCCACGAGCTTAATGACGCTGATCGAACGCGGCAAAGTACGGCTGTCCGACCCGGTGGCCAAGCACTGGCCGGAGTTCGCGGCGAACGGTAAGGCTGCTGTGACGATTGAACAATGCCTGCTACACACCACTGGGTTGACCGCCGACAACAGCATCAAGGATTACGACAACGGCCGGGCCGACGCGATCAAGAACATCGCCGCCCTGAAGCTCGAAGTGCCGCCGGGTACCCGGTTCAAGTACAGCGACGTGGGGTTCATCGTTCTCGGGGAAATCATCGAGCGGGTCACCGGGATTCCGCTCGACGAGTACGCGGCGAAGACCGTGTTTCAGCCGTTGAAGATGACCGACACCACGTTCAAGCCGAGCGAAGGGTTAAGGAAGCGAATCGCGCCCACTGGCTTGCGTGCCAAGCAGTCCATCCTCGGCGACGTTCACGACCCGCGATCGTTTGCGATGGGCGGCGTGGCCGGGCACGCGGGGCTGTTCGGGTCAGCGGACGACTTAGTGCGGTACAGCCGAATG
>JAYSXU010000523.1:0-3919 GCA_043716965.1 Fimbriiglobus sp. | reverse complement strand
ACATCGGCGACTTGATGGGGATGTGTACCGAACGGCGCGGCACCTTTGTGCGGATGGAACACCTCAGTCCACAACGGGTGATCCTGGTGTTCGAGATGCCGCTCGCGGAAGTGATCTACGACTTGTACGACAAGTTGAAATCGGTGACCCACGGGTACGGTACGATGGACTATGAAGTTCTCGGTTACCGTGCCGCCGACTTGGTCCGAATGGACATCCTCGTTCACGGCAACAAGGTCGATGCGCTCTCCATCATCGTTCACCGCAACACGGCGGAGCGGCGGGGGCGGAAGGTGCTTCAGAAGTTGCGTGAAGAAATCGACCGGCACATGTTTGAAGTGTCGTTGCAAGCGGCCATCGGCGGGCGGATCATCGCCCGCGAGTCCATTGCCGCGATGCGGAAGAACGTGACGGCCAAGTGTTACGGCGGCGACATTACCCGCAAACGCAAGCTCTGGGCTAAACAAGCCGAGGGCAAGAAGCGGATGAAGCAAATTGGCCAAGTGGAGGTTCCGCAAGAAGCCTTCCTCGCGGTCCTGGAATCGGGTGACGACTAATTCATCAATCCCCACGGACTCCGGTCCGTGGGGAATTGGCACGTGTCGGGTGAGGAATGCGAATCGTGGATCGACCCCCGACGCCGGAATCAGACACACCGGAATTGCCGGACGACCAGCCTGCGGCAACGCAGTCCGGGGTCACTTGGACCGACGAACAACACCGTCACATTCCGTCACCCCACGCTCCGTCACCCCACGCTCCGTCACCCCACGCTTCCCCACCGCCTGAAACTTTTCAGCCGACCACCACGCGGCGATTCGTGCAAATCTTTGCCGTGTTTCTCTGCTTCTTCTTGTTGGCGCGAACGGTTGCGGTCGAACCGTTTGGCGTGCCAACTGGCAGCATGGCGCCGGCACTCATTGGCAATCATCGGGAAGCGGATTGCCCCCGTTGCGGGTATCTCCTGCGAGTTGGGGAGCCGGGTCCGGACGCGCGACCCGTCAAATTTGAAGCGTGCCGGTGCCCGATTTGCGGGTCGGTTGTCGATCTCGCGCCGGCCCGCGAAGTGCCCGGCGATCGGTTGATGGTGGACAAAACGGTGTACCACGCCCGCACCCCCAGGCGGTGGGAAGTCGCCGTGTTTCGGTGCCCGGCGGATTTGTCGAAGCCGTATGTCAAACGAGTGGTCGGGTTGCCCGGCGAACTGATGCAGATTACGGGTGGCGACTTGTATGCCAACGGCGAACTGCTGCGGAAAACGCTCTCCCAAGTCCGCGAAACGCGGATTCTTGCCTTCGACCTCAACACGCCGCTGCCACAAGGTTGGAACGCCCGCTGGCTGGTGGAACCGCTCAGTAACACCGCGAAATTATCACCCCCGTCGCGCCGAATGCCAGACCGTACTGTCGATGACGCGGTGCTCTCCGATCACGCTCTCCATCTCGACACCCTGGACAAGCCCGAAGGCCTTGGGTTGACGTATCGCAACTGGAACCTCGATAGCCGCGAAGAAGAACCCGTGAACGACTTCTTGGGCTACAACGGCCAGCCGCCCGAACGGCGTGGGTTTGGGCGGTCGTTCCCGGTTCCGCTCGGCGACCCGGTGCATGACTTCAGTGTCACGTTTGACTTGGACGTGAAAGCCGGGTCCGGAAGCTTCGCGTGTCGGCTGTCCGACGGAGCCGATAGCGTGCGTGCGGACTTCCCCATTGGCGTGGATTCACCATTGCCCGATGTGCAAGTCGCCCACGATGGTGGCCGAACTCCGGCGACTGGCACAGGTCATCGGCTCGAAGCGGGGAAAACTTACCGTGTGGAGTTTGCGTTCGTGGACCGTCGCGCCAGTCTGGCAATTAACGGAACTGAAGTCGTGACGGCACTGTATTTGCCACACGATCCACCGGGGCGGCCTCGTCGCGGTGGGATGAGTCGCCCCGTGCAACTGGGTGCGAAAGGCGTGTCAGTCGTGGTGAAAAACTTCAAACTCTACCGGGACATTCACTACTTGGGCGTCGGAAGTGCCACAAAAAGCTGGCAACTAGGACCGAAAGAATATTTCATGATGGGTGACAACACCTCCAACTCGCACGACAGCCGGGTTTGGACCGTGAACGATGTTCCGACACCGGGCGTGCCAGAAAAGGACTTCATCGGTAAACCATTTCTAATCCACCAACCGATGCGGTTGACGCGGATCTCATTCAACGACCGGGACCGGGTTTTCCAAACGCCGGATTGGACCCGAATGCGATGGATGCGATGAATTCACCGCAGGGGGCACGGAGAGCCACAGAGGTAAACAAGGAGAATTTGTTTTGGGTTACCTCTGCGGCTCTCCGTGCCCCCTGCGGTGAATTCAGTCTTAGGAATTACCCCTGCAAGTGGGCTTCCAAGAACCACAGCGACTTGTCGAGTTTGCGCGAGACGTTCGTGAACAGGTCGGTGGTGTCGGCGTCGTGAAGCTGGTTGGCTTTTTCGATCGCGGCACGGGTCGATTTCGCCAGTTCCGCGTACCGCACCGCCAGCGCTTCGACGACCGCTTGTCCCAGAAACGTGCTGCTGGAGAACTCCGTCAGGCGTGAGGTTGTGGCGACCTGCCGAACAGTGCCGCTGACGCTTCCACCCAGGGCGGTGGCGCGTTCGGCGATGTCATCAATCGGGCCTTCGAGGTCTTCGGCGAGTTTGTCGAACAGTTCGTGTAGCGCGATGAACGTCGGCCCTTTCACGTTCCAGTGCGCGTGTTTTGTTTGGCTATACAGGTCGATTGAATCGGCGAGTTGCTGGTTCAACAGCGCGACCAGCTTCGTGCGGGCGTCGGCTGGTAGGTCGTTGCGGGTCGGAAAATTCGTGACGCTCATGGTGCGTGATCCTTGGTGAAACGGCAGGGGCGATCGCTCATATGATAGGCTTGCAGTCAACCAACGAACACTTTTCACCCGACTACTTCACCGCACGCCAGAAATTTCGGGACGCGGTTCGCCAGTTGAATTGGTCGCTCGAATCCTACCCCGTTGATGTACGCGGTCCGCACGACGAAGAGTTGACGATCGACGTGGCTCTCTTCGATCGGGCCGATTCGTCAGCCACGGTGTTGGTCACCAGCGGGGTGCATGGTGCGGAAGGCAGTTTCGGGTCGGCGGTACAATTGGCGATGTTGCACGAATGGCGGAACGCGGACCTCCCACTCCGGATCGTCTTCGTTCACGCCGTCAACCCGTTCGGGTTTGCCCACCGGCGGCGGTTCGACGAACATAACGTGGACCTCAATCGCAACTTTCTCCTGGACGGCGAAGCGTTCACCGGCAGCCCGCCGATGTACGCGAAACTCGATTCCATTTTGAACCCGAAGTACCCGCCCCGGTTCGATGCGTTCACCTTCCGGTCGTTGGCGTTCATCGCCCGCTACGGCAGGACGGCGTTGAAGCAGGCGATTGCGGGCGGGCAGTACGACTTCCCGAAGGGTCTGTTCTTCGGCGGCCACGCACCGTCCCAAAGCCATCGCATTCTGAAGGCGAATCTGGCACGGTGGCTGGGGGAATCGAAGTCGGTCATGCACCTCGACTATCACACCGGGCTTGGGGAATGGGGCACCTACAAGTTGCTGCTTGACGAACCGATCACGGACGAACTTCAAGCTCGCCTTAGCACGGTGTTCGGTTCCGAATCGCTGGAATTAATGCATCAAGACGGCATCGCCTACGAAGCACGCGGCGGGTTCGGGATGTGGTGCCTGGAGCAAAACCGCCACCGCGACTACGTGTTCCTCTGCCCGGAGTTCGGCACCTACGACGGCATCACAATGCTGAAAGGACTGCGGGCCGAGAACCAATCGCACCACTGGTGCGCACCAACCGACGCAGCACGACAACAGACCAAATCCGCGCTCAGCGAACTGTTCGTCCCCGCCGACGCCGGATGG
>JAYSXU010000522.1:0-3922 GCA_043716965.1 Fimbriiglobus sp. | reverse complement strand
GTTGGCGACGGCTTCCAGGAACGTCGCTTGCACGATACCCGCATTGACCGGCTTGGCAAACGGCGGTTCGTCGAACGAAATGAACGGCAAGTCCTTCGACGGCGGTTGTTCCAGTGCCTGCGTCACGTCAAACACGTCCGTGACCGGCGGCATCGAACAGCCGGTATCGCTCACGCACAGCGTGATCGTGACCTGTTCAACCTGTGTCTCATCCCCACCCTGAAGCGCATCCTGACAGGAAATGCACGCCCCACCCAAACGGGCCGATTCGTAGCGGGAATCGACAAAATAGACACAATAGCCACCGCTCGCCACCAACGCCGTCACGACGACACCGAAAATGCAAGTCCGCATAGCCCGCCCTCCCTGGCGAAAAAACAACCCACCCGCCGCAAACGATACCCCCCCGCCACCAACCGCGCCAAGGGGAAGTTGTGGTTATTGTGTGCGATGACGCGCGTAGTCGCCGAACGAGTTGTGACGGGATACCATCACACCAACACGATTCGTGGAACTGAATTAAGTAGCGGGTTGTCTCTCAGGAGCGAGTTATGAACCGTCGCCAGGTACTTGGGGCCACGTTGGCGTTGGCGGGCACGCACTTGGTGTCGCCGCACTCGGTGTTGGCGCACGGGGTGCGGGCGATCGAGCCGAAGCGGAAGCGGCTTGCGGCGGTGAATTCGATCTACTTTAAGTTGTCCCACGCCTACCACATCGAGGGGCGGTTCATCAACGGGTACAACTTGAAGGGGGAGGTGCATCGCCCGGCGTTCGACGTGGTGCGGATGTTTAATCACCAGACGTTCGCCGACGGGAAGTTCCAAGACCTTAGCAAGTCGGTGGCCGCGAAGACGGGAATGAAACTGACGCCCACCATCGCAGACGCACTGGGCGGCAAGGCGAATCTGGACGTTGATGGGGTGCTGCTTATCGCCGAACATGGCGACTACCCGCGCAACGACCGGGGGCAGATTCTCTACCCCCGGTACGAGTTCTTCCAGCAGATTGTGGAGGTGTTCAAAGCCAGTGGCCGGTGCGTGCCGGTGTTCGTGGATAAGCACCTGTCGTATGACCACGTCAAAGCGCGGGCGATGTACGACACCGCCAAGACGATGGGGTTCCCGCTGATGGCCGGGTCGTCCCTGCCGGTGACGTGGCGGCGCCCGGAATGGGAGTTGCCCCACGGCGCCAAGGTGGAAGAAGCGGTGGTGTGCTTCTACGCCGACTTGGAGATTTACGGGCTGCACGCGCTCGAAGTTTTGCAGTGTTTGCTCGAACGCCGCAGCGGTGGTGAGACGGGCGTGAAGAGTATTCGGACCATACGTGGCAACGCGGTGTGGGAAGCGTGGGACCGTAGCGATTGGAGTAAAGAATTAGCGGAGACGGCGCTGCGGCGCAGTGCGACCCGAGACTACGGTAAGCCGCGCGATCACGTTGCCGACCCGGTGGTGATTATGGTCGAATACCTGGACGGCACGCGCGGGACATTGTTGCATTTGCCGGGCTACGTCGCGGATTTAACTGCCGCTGTCCGATTGAAAGGCGACCCGAAACCGCAGAGCACGTTGTTCCTACTGCCTGCGCCGCCGGGTGCGCGATTCTTCGACCCGCTGACGTACTGGATCGAACAATTTATGGAAACCGGCCAAGCCCCGTACCCCGTTGAACGAACATTGTTGACAAGCACCATGCTCGACTTCGCCATGCGCTCCGCCGCCGAGGGCAGCAAGCTGATGACAGACCCCGCGTTGAAGGTGACCTATCAAACGCCGAATCGCTCGTGGTTCTTCAAAGGAAGCACGAGCGATGATTGAGCGTGAGACTGCCGCTAGGGAGGTAGGTGGACGCCGTTTAACCGACTCCCGGACGCTGCCGGGGGATTGGGTCGCACGCCCATTGTGACGTTGGCTTGAATCCGCACGTCTCGGTTGGGATAGACCCAACACTCCCCGGTCTCGTTCAGAAAGCAGACAAACAGGACGTAGTGTTCTTGGCTGTAATCAATCACGAGGTGGGCGTATCCTGCCCCTTTTGGCGTGTCAACCGGCAACGGCGGGTTCAGTTGCAGCATCACGGGAAATTCCTCCGATTCCAACCTGCCAACTCTATCTGATTGTTAGCACGCCGCGTGCTGTCGAATCCAGAGCTGTTGACGCGCTGCAAGCGAAAGTTCACTCCGCCTTGGCCATGTCGCTTGTGGCCGGGCCGTGCAGGCACATCCCGGTGGCGCTGAACCGTGACCCGTGGCACGGACAGTCCCACGTCGTTTCGCCGGGGTTCCACCGGACAATGCACCCCATGTGCGGGCACACCGCCGACAGCGTTGTGACCTTCCCCTGGTCGTCGTTGTACACCGCCAATTTCGTCAGCCCGCTCCGGACTACCGCGCCGTGACCCCGTGGAATGGCGTCGGCACTTTTCACGTCCCCGCCCGCCAGCCAGTCGGTGAACTGGGCGGCCATGTTCAGGTTCTCGCCCACCAACGTCCGCAACGCCCCCGGCATCATTCGGGACGGTGAGTACACGGCGGCTAGCTCGTTCGGCTTACCCTGCACCAAGTCGGCCACCAGCCGGGCGCCCAGGGTGCCGTGAGTCATCCCCATCCCCGAATCCCCAGTGATGACGAAGACGCTTGGCCCGTTCCACGGCGCTAGCCCGATCAGCCCCAGTCCGTCAGGGGTTTCAAAAACCTCCCCGGACCAGTGATGCCGGACCGCGCCCATGTTCGGGAACCGTTCCTTCGCCCACGCCTTCAGTCGGTCCCACCGTTGCGGTTGGTCGTCCGCCTGCCCGGTCTTGTGATCCTCCCCGCCGACGATGAGGTAGTCGAAGTTTCCTGCGTCCCCACCTGGTTGGAAGCGGACGTAGTGGTACGGGTCTTCCGTGTCCCAGATCAACCCGAACTCGACGGACCCCTTTGGGATCTCGGCGGCGAACACGTAAGTCAGATAGGCGGCCACCTTGGCGTGCAGAATCGTCCCGCCCTCGAACGGGTTATTCGTGGCGATGACCACGGCCGCAGCGGAAACCGTGTGCCCGTGCGTGGTGGTCACCGTGCCCGGCGCGCCGCCCCGGACCTTCTCGACCACGGTTTTGGTGTGGATCATGCCACCAAGTGTTCGGATGGAATCGGCCAGATGCGCTAAGTATTTGATCGGATGGAACTGGCCGTGGTCCGGGAACCGCAGGCAACCCGCCGACTGCCCACCGGGGAAGGCAAACTTCGTCCGCTCGAACGGCAACCCGAGCCGTAGCAGGGTCTTCTCTTCGTCGTTCAACACGTCCGGGCCGTCCTTGCCGGGAACGAGGTGGCCATCAACCCGCTTGTAATCGCACGCAATGTTTTCAGTCCGGACAATCTCGCCGATCAGGTCAATCGCGGCCTTATGACTGGCGGCGGCAGCCTTCGCCACGTCGTCGCCACGGACGGACACAAGATGCGAGAACGTGTCGTCGAGGTACCACGCCAAGTGTGCGGTCGTGTACGCGGTTTCGCCCGACGCCACCGCCGGCTTGGCGTCCAGGACGACGACCCGCTTCCCCTCGCGGGCTAGCAGGTACGCGGTAGTCAACCCGGCGATCCCGGCGCCGACCACGCACACGTCGCAAGACACGTCCGCTGTGAGTGGGGTGGGCAACGGGGCGGGCTTGGCGGGCGCCCAGACCGAGGTGGTATCCGAATTCATCACGCGATCCTCTGAGTGAGTCGAACAGAACAGAAATTATGCAAGTGACGTGCCAAATTGGTGAACGATCGGGTTCAGGCGAGTTAGCGAAGAAGTTTTACGCCTGGTAAGACGTACGGCAGGAAATGATTTACCCGGCGAACGGCGCGACGTCAGTCCGCCGGTGTGCGTCAACCGGCGAACGGCGCGACGTCAGTCCGCCGGTGTACTTCAACCGGCGAACGGCGCGACGTCAG
>JAYSXU010000521.1:0-11935 GCA_043716965.1 Fimbriiglobus sp. | reverse complement strand
TCACGTCCGGCTTGTTGGGCGTGACCATGCGGAAACTCAACTCCGCGCCATGCACGGTGACAATCGGCGTGAACGGGCCACCGCTCAACTTGCCAGTCACCGGCAATTCGGGGATTTTGTGCTTCGACGGGTCGAGTTCGTAAGGGTCAACTGGTGCTGGTGGCTGGGTGGGCGGAACCGGAGCGGTTGTCGTAGCAGCAACCTGTGTGGGTGATTTTTGTTGTTCAACACTTGCGGCGGCAGGTGACGCGACAGTCGGCGCGGAGTTCGATCCACACCCGACAACCAGACCAAGGAACCCGCAAACCAAAGCCAATTGCGCACGCATGACGCTCTCCTTCTCAGCAAACCGTGAAGACCTGTTTGGTCAGAAATAGCAGATTTGTTCATCGTCGTGAACCGCAGTCCGAACCGGAACGGGGTTGCGGTGGTGCCGAGTGGATCGCTATAGAACCGGAAAATCGTGGGCTGTTCAGTGAGGGCTGTTATGCGTGGTTCGCTGCTGGTTTTCGCGCTGCTTCTGCTTGCCGGGTGTGTCACGCCGCCCGATCAAATGTGGGTCGAACAACGCAAGGGCATTCAAGCGATACCCAACCCGGACACGCGGCTGAATGCGCTGGCCAACGTCGCCGAGTCCGCCGCCTACGCGGGGGATGCGGCAGCGGTGAAGATGCTGTTGAAAGACCTTGAAAACGACCCGCGCCACGACCAAGTTGCCGACCGCTGTGCCACTCAAATCGCCAACAAAACGCCCGCCGACGGCGTCCGCATCGCCAAGCTGATTAAAGACCCCGTGAAGCAAAAAGAAGCACTCACACGACAAATGGCTGGTCCTTGACCGCTCGTGAGTTTGTGTCGGGTCTCGAAGCTCGACCACGACCTACAAATCCCGCAAATGTCAGGCTACTAGATAAATTTGACAGACCCCAAGATCACTATGTGTTCGGGTCAATCCATTCCCGATCAATGAATTGAGGGGTGAGTCGATCGAAGTCGCGGTCGGTGGTGAGTAGCGTCGCTCGATTCGTGGCAGCCGTGGCGGCAATCCACATGTCATTCTTCCCAAGCGGTTGTCCGCTCGAACAGAGGTGGGCATCAATCACTGAATACGCCCGCAGAACGTCCGGGTCGTCGATCGTCACTTTTCGGAAATAGCCCAGGTAGAATTCCATCTGATCGAGTTTCGATTGTTGCCAACGGAATTGAATGGCGAGAGAGCGGAGTTCTCCGACCGACACGACGAAAACTAGCGGGCGGGGATCAGTCAAAAGCGGCTGAAACGCCGATCGAACCCGCGCCCACACCTCGCTCCCACGAACAAGATGAACTAGCATATTCGTATCAAGGATGTAGAGATTCGACATTACGATAGCCGATCGAGAGCAGCCCGAACGACTTCGTCGGATTCGTCACCGGGCCAGGTTCCTTCGACCGTCTCGACGAGAGATGTGCCAAGCGGGATCGAATGAACCGGCTGTCCCAATAAGCGATTTCGAGCCGCTTCGACATCGGCACTGGTGCGGTGGGTAAGCCACGCAATTCCTTCGGCCAACGGATCAACGGATTCGCGCTCCGCGATCTGTCGCAAGTGTAACTCCAGCGTGATCCCGTTGTGCGAAGCCTGGGCGCGAAGGCGGCGTTCGGTCTCTTCTGGCAGCTGGATGGAGACTGTACTCATTCACACCCCTGGCTAATTTCTCCCAACTGGATTGTACCGTATCCACAGAAGGGCTGTCGAAACAATTGTCCAACGCGGGAGTTCTCTAAAAGTAAGAGTAAAGACCCCTGTGAAACAGAAAGAGACACTCACCCCTCCTGGAATCGAAGTAAGAATAACCGGAGATCAACTACGTGACACGCAGTTTAGCGACTGTCGATTCGTTCAGCGTCAACCCTAGCCCGATGCCGTCAGATGGCATCAATTTACCGCTTTCGGTCTTCGGGCTGGTCGTGAACAAATCCTTAAACCAACCGACCGAATCGGCCAACGACACGCCCGCCAAACCGCACCCCAGATGGGCACCGATTTCCGGCAGACGCACCGGGGAGACCGCGACGTGATACGCTTCGGCCACGGCGGCAATTTTTAGCACCGGGGTAATGCCGCCGAGCCGACACACGTCCGGGCGAACCACTCGGGCTAACCCCTCCCGGATGACGCGGTAGAAATCATCGCGGCGGTCGAAGGTCGTTCCGATTGCCAGCGGCATTTCCAGGCGGGACGCGAGACGAGAATAGCCTGCCCAATCGGTTGCGGCGATCGGGTCTTCAAACCAATCGACGCCCTGGTCTTCAAAGAAGTGCGCCAGCGCCAACGCGGTGTTCAAGTCGTACCGCCCGCCTGCGGAAACGCCAACCCAGGCTTCATCTCCAAGTGCGTCGTGAACTTCGCGGACCCGGTCCGCGTCCGCTTGCACGTCGGCGGCCCCGATTTCGACCCGCACGCCCATCGCCCCTTGTTTCAAGGCGGTTTTCGCCAACTTGGCCACGTCGGTGGGATCCCACCCCGTGCCAACTATTTCGGACAAGAAGTACGACGACTCGGACCGCACGCCGCCCAACAAATGCCCTAACGACACGTTCGCGGACTTGGCTTTCAAGTCCCAAAGTGCCACGTCGATCGCGGCATACGCCCGGCTTGGCAACCCCGCGAACCCGACGTTGCGAAAGTGCGACTCCGCCTTCGCAAACAGCCGGTCCGTGTCGTGGCACCATTCTCCCATCACTAGCGGCGACAATTCCACTTCCAACAATTGCCGCACCAGCTTGGCCCCGGTGCCGAACAAATACGTCAAGCCGATGCCACTCAAACCCGCGTCCGTTTCCAGACGCACCAACACCACTTCAACGGCATCCGGCCCTGCCGGGCGATGGGCTTCCACGAGCGAAACCTTGCCCCGTTTGGGCAACGGCACGCGGAGGTGTTCGGTCACGACACGGGTGATCTTCATAGTGCCTTCCAGAGGGTCCGGGCTGGCATTGTATTGGCGAAGAAAAGGAAAGCCCATGAACGATCGTTCATGGGCTTTTATTGAGTGGTGCGTCGGCATTTTGGAAATCGGACTTGAATCGGAGTTCCGAAAAGATGTACACTTTCAATTGTTCACTCGCGCTGCGTTGCATTCGCGGTAGCGACCCTTGATCGCCTGGCATGATGTCAGGTTGGTTCACAGTCCACGGAGGGAGTCTCATGGCCACCTGTATCACCGCGCCCCGACCGCTTATCGGCATCAATTGCGATTACTACACGCCCAAGACCGGGACGCCGTTTGCACGAGTGAACGCAGGCTACTTCGACGCCATCCTGAACGCGGGTGGCTTGCCGATCCTGATACCGCCGATGGCCAAAGATAACTACGCCGATCTCGAAACGTTGCTGAACCTGGTCTCCGGCGTCATCATGGTCGGTGGCATGGACCTCGACCCGCGCAAGATGGGCCAACCACTGACGAACGCCGTCCAACCGATGGCCCTGCGCCGCGAAGATAGCGACCGCTTCTTACTGAGCAAAATCGTTGAACGCCGGATGCCGTTGATTGCAATTGGCGTGGGGATGCAGTTGTTGAACGTGTACTTCGGCGGCACGTTGTACGCCCACTTACCGTTAGATTTTGCGAAGTCCATGCCGCACTTCGACCAAGCCGGTGGCCCGCACCGGCACATGGTGAACGTCGAAAACAACAGCACCCTCGAAGAGATCTTCGGGGCGAATGAACTGCGGGTGAACAGTATGCACCACCAAGCCGTCAACCAAGTCGGCAAGCGGCTGCGCGTCAGTGCGAAAGCCCCGGACGGCGTGATCGAAGCCATTGAAACGACCGACGAAAGCTGGTTCTGCGTCGGCACCCAATGGCACCCCGAGTGCGACACGGCCTCCGCCCTCGACCGCCAATTGTTCGACAACCTCGTGCAGTCCGCGTTGAAGTATTCGGACGCCTTGGTCGAAGCGTAATCCGGTTTAATTGGGCAACAACAATTCGAGCCACGCCTAGACCGTCGTGGCTCGAATTGTCTGTGGAAAGGCATTTAGTAATCGAGACAAGCGCCAGTGCGATGCACTTGAAAGGACACCATGTCGGAATTGTCGCACTTTGATGATCGCGGCGCATCGCGGATGGTGGACGTGGGTGGGAAGGCGGAAACCCAGCGGGTGGCAGTCGCGTCCGCAATTGTTCGTATGAACCCGGCGACACTCGCGCTGATTCGCAACAAAGCGCTTGCGAAGGGGGACGTTCTGGAAGTCGCCCGATTGGCGGGGATCATGGGGGCGAAGAAGACGGCAGACCTAATCCCACTGTGCCACCCTCTGGCGCTCACGTCGGCGACGATCGACTTCACGTTCCCGAATGATTCGGAATTGCGGATTGTAGCGGCCACGAAAGTATTCGGACGCACGGGTGTTGAAATGGAGGCCCTGACTGCGGTTAGTGTGGCAGCCCTGACGGTTTACGACATGTGCAAGGCGGTCGATCGAGGCATGACGATCGGGCAAATCCACCTGGAAGAAAAGTCGGGCGGCAAGTCCGGCGACTTCCACCGCGACGCACACGAAGGACCGGTACCGGGTTCCTAAAGCGGATCGAACCGATCCGGACCGAGGTCAACATGGCCCTGCTACCGACCGCAATCGAGTCCCCTGTGAACGGCGTGCATAAACCAATTCATCTGCCGTTTGCCCCCGTGTTAGCGGACATGGAATTGGCCGAACGCATCTTTACCAGCACGCTCGCCCAGTACAAAACACCCATCGGTTCGCTCGTCCAACACCTCCGGCACTATCGCGGCAAACGGCTTCGCCCGGCACTGGTCATGCTCACGGCCAAAGCGTGCGGTACGATTGCACCGGCCCACCACACGCTCGCCGCCGTCGTCGAAATGATCCACTCCGCGACGCTAGTTCACGACGACGTTCTCGACGTAGCCGACACCCGCCGGCACGTTCGCACTGTCAACGCGGAGTGGGGCAACAAGGCGAGCATCCTGTTCGGGGACATGCTGTTCACCCACGCCTTTCACCTGAGCAGCACCGTGGATGTGCAAGCGTGTAATCTCATCGGCGACGCGACCAACCGGGTGTGTGCCGGGGAACTGAAGCAGATTTGCGAACGCGGCAACTTGTTGCTGACCGAAGCCGATTACTTCCAGATTCTCGACGGCAAAACTGCCGCCCTTACCGAAGTCAGCACCCGCCTCGGCGCGTTGTACGCCGGAGCCTCGGACGAAGTCGCGGAAAACCTCGCCGCTTACGGTCGCAACCTCGGCATGGCCTTCCAAGTCGGCGACGACTTGTTGGACATCACCGGCGACGAAGCAAAAGCCGGCAAGACCCTCGGCACCGATCTCGAACAGCTAAAACTGACGCTGCCACTCATCCACGCCTTGAACAAACTGCCTACAGTCGAAGCCGATGCGTTACGAGAGTTGCTGCGTTCCGATTCACCCACCAAGCGGCAACAAGTCGCCACGCTACTGACCGAAACCGGCGCCATAGGCTACGCCCGCCGCCGCGCTGACGAATTCGCCCGTACCGCCAAAACTGCCCTAGAGTGTGTGCCCAAATCTGAGTGCCGTACCATCCTGGAACAACTCACCGAATGGTCCACCCGTCGGGAGAAGTGAGCCGACTACTTTTTGCGAAGCCGCGGATCAATTCGTATCGCAACCGGCTTTCCGAAAGACACTACCTTTTTGAACTCCGGGAATTCGGGGTTTAAGATGTAGTTCATTTCGAGATCAACCACTACACTCGGTACCGTTAACACCGCCGATTTCTGGGATGATGCCCAATGAGTGCCATAATTTTGACACTCACCGGGCATGGGATTCGTCCACCAAGTATTCGGTAAGTCGAACAGGTCAGGCTGAAAAACCACGCTTGTATCAAACGTGATTGGGACCGCGAATCGCGTTTCGGTCGATTTGAAGCGTAGCCCGGCTGCGATGATTTCGAGCATCCCCAGGGCAATTGATGCGGAAGAGTAAACAACCGCCGAGCCTATACTGTTCCATCTGCCCCCATACTCCATAGCTCCTAGTCCGGTACTGACTTGATCGAGGTACTCCTCTTTCTCCACTCGCCATACCGTTATTATCACGTGTAAACTCCATGTTCTAGCCGACCGACGAGATTAAGCACTTCTCGTGCGCCGACGTCAGTGACGATCATCTCCTGGGGCGACTTGGCTCCCAAGGGCCGACTGGGGGATTCAAACCATTCGCGGGCAGCGATTCGATCGCCATCGAATAACTTGACGATCTCGCGGAAGACGGTGACGACGCGATACACCCGCTCGGATTCATCGGGCGAAAGCTTGCCGTCCACTTTGCGTCGGGCCAATGTTCGGGCTGGAATCCGGACCAACGAAAGCACGACATCCATCGTCAGCCCGGTGTGCTGTTGCAATTTGGCCAACGTTCCAAAGGGAAAGCCTGCCAAGATTTTGGACTGCATCGCAAACGCATCCGTGGGTTCTTTCCATAAATCCCATTTCGTTTCCTTGTGATCCGGTTTGGGATCAGTGTGTTTCAGCGGTTTAAGTGTAACCTTTGTCTTGTTCACGGGAATCTCCTGTCACGGTTTGCCATCTGGCAGTATCATACCCGCCACGTGGCGGGTATGTCAACTCAACCTCCGGCTTGCCCTTCGTCGGTTCGCGGGTGATAATCCCCCTTCGCACCCTGCCGGTTTTCTTCCTCTTGTGATGCCCATCATGCGTACCGTTTTGCTTGTCGGGTTTTTGTTGACGGCGGCGTTGGCATTCGCACAGACGAAGCCGGCGGACCAGTTTGAGTACGTCAAGAAGGGGACGCGGACGGAGACGATCCGGGCGACGTTGGCGGCGAACGGGTTGCCGAACTTGGGCGGCAAGTGGTACGTGGCGGGGCCGTTCGAATTCCCGGACGGGACCGGGTTCGATGCGGTGTTGCCGCCGGAAAAGGGCGTCGATTTGAAGGCGACCTACAAGGGCGTCGATGGCGAAACGATCGCGTGGAAAGCGCCGGCGAAGTTCGAGTTCGGCAAAGTGCTGAACCTGTTCACGGTGTTGGATCAGAAATATCGCCAAAACGTGACCGCGTTCTTGTACCACGAGTTTGAATCCGCGACGGCGTTCACACTACCCCTGTCCCTCGGCAGTGACGACACGTTGACGGTCTATTTCAACGGCACGCGGGTCTTGCACGACAACCACTCCCGTGCGGCGGCGGCGGATCAGGATCGTGTCGATTTGAAGGTCAAAGCGGGCAAAAACTCGTTACTCATCAAGATCGGGCAGTACGGCTTCGACTGGGAAGTGTACGTGGCACCTGAGACACCGAATGTGTTGCCGGAAACGATTCGACGGCGGATTGACCGGGACTTTCCACCCCCGGTGGAAGTGCAATCCGTCCAAACGACGGCTGGGAACGAAGCGAAGTATTACAAGATCGCCACGTTGAACCCGCCGCCGGAGTGCGTGTTGGAAGTGGGCGGGCTAGCCTTTCGGCCTGATGGCAAATTGCTGGCATGTACGCGGCGCGGGGACGTGTGGCTCATCACCAACCCGGAAGCCACGAACCCGGCGGATGTCAAGTACACCCGCTTCGCCACCGGGTTGCACGAAGCGCTTGGCTTGCACGTCGTCGATAACAAAACCGTCTACGTCGTGCAGCGCCCGGAGTTATCAAAGCTGACCGATCTCAATGGCGACGGCACGGCCGACGAGTTCACGACGGTGTGCGATAAGTGGGGCGTGTCCGGGGATTACCACGAGTATGCGTTCGGCCCGGCGGTCGATAAGCAGGGGAACTTCTTCATCACGCTCAACGTCGGCTTCGGCGGCGGGCATCAAGCGAAGGCGGCGTGGCGCGGGTGGTGTGTGAAGGTGTCGCCGAACGGCGACATGGAACCGTGGGCGTATGGGTTGCGGTCGCCCAACGGCATCAACTTCAGTCCGGATGGGGAACTATTCTACGCGGACAACCAAGGCGAATGGGTGGCGACGAACAAACTGAATCACTTGAAGAAGGGTAAATTCTACGGCCACCAAGCGTCGTTGAAGTGGGTCAAGGATTCGCCGTTCGCTGGGCTTGTGAAGGACACCGTGAGTAGCGGCATGTGGTACGACGGCACCAACCCCCGCAACCCGACCGGGCCGAAAGTCTTCCCCGCCGTCGATCCGCCCGCGATCTGGTTCCCGTATGGCCGCATGGGGCAATCGGTCAGCGAACCGATTTGGGACACCACCGCCGGGAAGTTCGGGCCGTTCGCCGGGCAATGCTTCGTCGGCGATCAAACCCGGTCGATGGTGATACGAGTGGCGATGGAGAAAGTGAATGGCGTGTATCAAGGGGCGTGCTTCCCGTTTCGCAGTGGGTTGCAATGCGGTGTCAATCGGCTGACATTCGGGCCGGATGGTAGCTTGTACGTCGGGCAAACCAACCGGGGTTGGGGGTCGATTGGCGGCAAACCCCACGGTCTGCAACGTATCGCATTCAACGGCGAACAACCGCTCGAAATCCATACCATCGCGCTGACCAAAGACGGCTTTCAACTGAACTTCACCAAGCCAATCGACGCCAAAGCAGCCCGGAAGCTCGACAGCTTCGCCGTGAAGTCGTTTACCTACGTTTACCACAGCAACTACGGCTGCCCCGAAACGGACACCCGCGCGGAAGCAGTGAAGGGCGTGAAAATCAGCGACGACGGCAAGAGTGCGATGCTCACGATTCCCGGATTGAATCGTGGTCGTGTGTATGATTTTCACCTGGATGGGATTACCACTGCGGATGGGGAGCAGTTGCTACACGCGGATGCCTATTACACGCTGAACGAACTAAACAAGTCGGAGTGATTTCCGTGAGCAAGCGGCACAAGTTGCATTTTGAATCGAAGTACCAACCGATGGCGCCGCGGCCCGTCTTCATCTGGCGATTAACGCGGAACTTCTTGGTGGCGAGCGTGCTGATTGGTTTGTCGCTGTTTGCGGGGATGTTGGGGTATTGGCACTTTGAAGGCATGGAATGGATTGATGCGTTTGTCAACGCGGCGATGATCCTCTCGGGCATGGGGCCGGTCACCCCGATGCAAACGTGGAACGGCAAGCTGTTTGCCGGGCTGTACGCCTTGTACAGTGGATTGACTCTCGTGTTGGCCACCGGCATCATTGTCGCGCCGGTCGTTCATCGGTTGCTGCATCGGTTCAACATCCAAGACGAGAAGAATTAACGATTCCAAACTGCGAGGGCTACTTGATGGGTGTGCATGTATACAGATACGCGGTGAAGTACCAGCCGGACGTTGATGCGGCTTTGCAGGAACTTCGTGCAAAGGAGTTCGCGGCGGGCCGGTACAATCCGGTCATGCCGTGGATCAATTTCCCAATTACTGCCAACTCGCCATCTCCTGGCGCGCAACACGCAAGTTACGAAGAAGCGATGGAGGCGAGCCGGGAAGACGGGACGCGGTCGATTATCGACATCAATCGTGTCGGCAACGCACCCGATTTCTGTACGGCGTATCCCCTATCCGAAGAAGAACTCCAAGACCTGTTCGGCACGACCAAGCCGAACTTGCAAATGGTCGAAGACCATCCAACTTTTGGGGAAAACGTGGAACGCGGGGATTGCGTTTACATTGTGCTGTACAAGGACGACATGCCCGATGAGATTTATTTCTATGGGTGCTCTTTCGATTAGCCTTGGCAGTTGAAACCCAACAAAGCCCATGAACGATCGTTCATGGGCTTTCTCCCCCTTCACTCTCACTGAAAATGGGACATGGATCATTCCGAGTTTGACCTGGCGTTCACGGACCGGCGGCACCCGTTTCACCTGTTGCATATGGAGATGGCACTGGAGGAAGCGGCGATGGCGGCGGACGAGGACGAGGTGCCGGTCGGGGCAGTGATCGTGAGTCTGGAGCGCGGCGTGGTGATTGCGCGGGCGCACAATCAGCGGGAGCAGCTCAAAGACCCGACGGCCCACGCAGAGATGATTGCGATCACCCAGGCGGCGCAGGCGTTGCAATCGTGGCGACTAGAAAAGTGTTTGCTTTACGTGACGCTGGAACCGTGCCCGATGTGTGCCGGGGCGATCGTGCAAGCGCGGGTGCCGGTTGTGGTGTACGGGGCCACGGACGTGAAGGCGGGGGCCTGTCATACGCTGTATCAAATCACCTCCGATCCCCGGCTGAATCATCGGTGTCAGGTCATCGGCGGCGTGATGGCCGAGAGTTGTGCGGGGGTGCTGTCTGCATTCTTTGCGGCCAAACGGGCGATGGGCAAGAAGTAACCGCTCCTACGACCGCTGCCACCGGCTTGGTTGAACAAGACTTCCGCCTCCCCACGCCAGTTGTTGCTGTCATGTCGCAAATCAAGCTGGTACATTAGAGAAATTGAAACAAATCGTTTTGGTGACGACGTTCGGAGTCCACCTATGCGGAACGGCCTTGCTCTACTTGTGACTTACCTCGCGTTTACGAGCGTGGCGTCGGCACAGCCGTCGATTTACTCCAGTGCTGCGCCACCGGATAAAGCCGCGCTAGACCGTCTGAACCTGAAGAGTGAATGGACCGCGTTCATCCCACTGGACGGTCGGCAAGATGCGTTCGGGTCGGTGCAAATCGTCGATGAAGGGCAAATGTTCGTTCAGACCAAGTCCGGGTTACTCGTGGCGATGGACGCGGTGACGGGGTCCAAACAGTGGACGTTCCGCTACCCCGCAACTTACGTGAATCTGTACCCGGTGTGTGTGACCGACGAGTTCGTCTTCGCGGTCAACATCGCGCGGCTTTACTGCTTCAATCGGTACACGGGTGTGTTGGAGTTCAACTACGAACTCCCCGGTTCCGTCAGTGCCGGACCGATCGCGGACAAAGAAGTCGTGTACGTGACGTTGAACGGAACCCGCCTCGTTGCGTACCGCTACCCGGCCGCGTTGAAAGCGACGAACCTGAAAGCCAAGTTCGGCGAGACGAAGAAACCGGAGAATGTGGCGGAAGCGGTGGCCGCCAGGTTTGCACCGCTCGCCAGTTTCCAAGGGCTTAAGGATGACGAATTCACGCGGACGAACGTTCCCCAAGGTACGAACAGTGACATCGGGGTCCATAACGGCCAAAAAACACCTTCCGTGTCCGTGTTGCCGACCATTACTCCGCCTTACACATTGAGCAACCGTGGGTTGAGTTCGACGCCGTCGATCATTGTGGTGCCGTCGTTACGCCAACCGTATCGGTTGAAACCCGACTTCATGCAGTTCAACCAGCGGACGCCCTCCGTTCAGTCCCTGCCGCCCTCCGTCGCGCAAGCCTATGTGCTCGCCAACTTGCGGCCCCGTGGCATTCAACCCACCGAACTTTGGGTTCACACCTCGACCAAGCGATACATGAATCAACCCGTGTTGTCGGACAATGATGGCGTGTCTACGGTCGTCGAAAAAGCATCCGTTAGCCGAATTTGGTTGACGACGGATAGCTCGACCATCGAAGCTGTGGATAAGCGCGACGGCTCGTACATGATTAACTCCAAAGTCCAGGACACGGTTACCGCCCCAATGGCGGGTCCGGTCCAAGTGGCACCGGATAAGTTGCTCGGCTTTGTCGGGTTGATTGATGGCAACGTGGTTGCGATTGACCTCCTCCGTGGTAGCCTGCAAGGGCACCGCACCGAATGGCGTGCGAGTGTCGGCGGTTATATGAACCGCAAGCCGGTCGCCACGAAAGATGCCGTGTTTGCAGCCGGAGACCAATCCGGCGTGGCGAAGATCGACATGGAAACCGGGGAAATGGTCTGGAAAACCGAGAGCATCGCGGACCGCTTGCTCGGCCTGAACGACGAGTTCGTGTATGTGCGGGACCGCCTCGGGAACCTGTTGATTTACGACCGCAAGAAAGCCACGGATGTCGAGACCCGACGCTCCACACCGTTGGCCAAAATGAGCGTGGCCGGGTTCAACGTGC
>JAYSXU010000053.1:0-2155 GCA_043716965.1 Fimbriiglobus sp. | reverse complement strand
GCGAATAAATGGGCCGACCTTCTCCAGTGCAACTCCGAAAACCTCGGGCAGAAATCCGTGTGGCTCTATCGCAACTGGATTCGCCAGCAAGTCGCGGACAACACGCCTTACGACAAGTTCGTCCGCACGCTGCTCACTGCGAATGGCAGCAGCTACGAGAATCCGGCGGTCAATTATCTCCGGGTCCTGCGCGAGCCCGGCAAGATGACCGAAGACGTTTCGCAGACCTTCCTGGGGGTGCGTTTCAACTGCAACAAATGCCACGACCACCCGTTCGAGAAATGGACCCAGGACCAGTACTACCAACTCTCAGCGTACTTCGCACAGATTGACCGCAAAGAAGACCCGAAGTACAAGGGGCAGAAGATCGGCGGGACGGCGGTCGAAGGGGCGGTGCCACTGGTTGAGACGATTAACGACGGCAAAACTGGCGAAATCAAGAACGAGCGGACCAGCCAAAACGCCATCCCGAAGTTCCCGTTTACGCACATCAGTGTTCCTTCCACCGAGTTGTCCCGCCGGACCCAAGTGGCGAAATGGGTGACCTCCAAAGACAACCCGTACTTCGCCAAGAGCTACGCGAACCGGCTGTGGAGTTACATGGTGGGCGTGGGGATTATCGAACCCGTGGACGACATCCGGGCCGGCAACCCCGCCACGAACGCGGAGTTGCTGGATCGCCTTGCCAAGGAATTTACCAACAGCAATTTCGACGTGAACCAACTCATCAAAACGATCTGCAAGAGCCGCACGTATCAACTGTCGATTGCGACGAACAAGTACAACAAGGACGACGAAATCAACGCCAGCCATGCACTCCCGCGCCGCCTTCCGGCGGAAGTGTTGTTCGACAGTATTCACCGGGTGACGGGCAGCCAATCTCATTTGCCGGGACTTGCGGTCGGGGCACGTGCGGCCCAACTGTTGGACAGCAACGTCGATTTGCCGGGGGGCTTTCTCGAACTGTTCGGCAAGCCGGTGCGGGAATCCGCGTGCGAGTGCGAGCGGTCCAACACGATGATGCTCGGGCCAGTTCTGGCGATGGTCAACGGGCCGATTGTTGCGGAAGCGATTTCCGACCCGTTGGGCCACTTAGCGAAGTTCGCCGTTGCTAACAAGGATGATGCCAAAGTCGTCGAAGAGGTTTATTTATCTGTGCTGAACCGCTTTCCGACTGAAGCCGAGAAGAAAGCAGGCATCACGGCGATCCAATCCGCTGGTGCCGACTTCAAACGCATCGTCAACGATTACACGACTAAAGGCGAAGTGTTCAAAGCCTACCAAGCCACGCTCGATGAAAAACAATTGAAATGGGAAGAGGGGCTACTCGCCCAGAAACCGACCACATGGACCAACTTGGAAGTGACGGCCATGACCGCAAAAAGCGGCGCCACGCTGAAGACGTACCTGGACGACAGCATTCACGTGAGCGGTAAAAACGCCGATCAAGAAGCGTACACAATTACAACTGAGACCGACCTGAGTGGTCTCACCGGCGTGCGGTTGGAAGTGTTGAAAGACGACAGCTTGCCGGGCAAAGGCCCCGGCCGTGCGGACAACGGGAACCTAGTTCTCAACGAGTTCAAAGCGACGGTACGCTCACTCGGGAAATCCGCCGAGAAGTCCAAGGCAGTGAAGTTCGTCACCCCCCAAGCCAGCTTCCAGCAAGAGGGGTTTGCCATCGGCCAGACGATCGACAACAACCCTGCCACGGGTTGGGCGATCGCGCCGCAATTCGGCCGCGACCACATTGCCATCTTCCCGATTCAAGGCAAACTGGACGACGGCAAGGGCGTTGAACTGGTCTTCACGCTCGACCAACGGTTCGGGACGAACCACACGATTGGCAAGTTTCGACTTTCGGTCACGAACGACAAGCAGGTCCGGTTGACCGCCCCGGTCTCTGCGGAAATGGTGGCGATGGTCGCAACACCGCTCGAAAATCGCACGCCGGAATTGAAAGCCAAGCTCCGCCAGATGTACCTCGACCAAGACAAAGAGCATCAACGACTTCAACATGAAGCGAGTAAAATCCCGCCAACAGACCCACGTGTGTTGGGGGCACAAGACCTCGTCTGGGCACTCATCAACAGCCCGGCGTTCTTGTTCAATCACTAATTAAAAGCAGGATGGCATCGGGCAGGCCCGATGCCAT
>JAYSXU010000520.1:0-3929 GCA_043716965.1 Fimbriiglobus sp. | reverse complement strand
AAGCACACGATTCAGTCGATGGTCTTTGAACCCACCGAACGCCGCTTGCACCTGAAAGTCGGCAGCGAACCTGCCACCAAGCTCGACGCGAAGACGTTTGATCTGGGCAAGCTGTTCGACGCGAAGTGAACCAAAATGTACGGGTGAACGCCAAAAAGATTGTGCAGGGTGCGCCGATTCGTCGGCTACTCTGCTGATGACATGTCCGATTGACGCCGTTTGAAGTTGCGATTGCCAACACGTCTTGACGTTCTATACTCGCAGGCCGAATTCCTTTCCGACTGCTCTGGGTTCTTGGCACGATGCGCTCACGTGTTCCGCAGTTGGACGGCATTCGCGGTGTTGCAATTTTGCTCGTGGTTGCGTGGCATTACCTGGGCGGGCCGTTGGGCTACCACGGCGGCAATGCCGATGGCGGCACGTTGGCACGGGGGCCGTTGGCACTGTGTTGGTGTGGTGTCGATCTCTTCTTCGTGCTGTCCGGGTATTTGATCGCCGACATTCTGCTGCAAGCGCGGACCGCGACGAACTATTTCACCGTGTTTATCATTCGGCGGGCGTGTCGGCTGTTACCGCTTTACGCGATGACACTGCTGGCGTTCCAGGTCGCCCGCAACTTGCTCATCGACAACGTAACACTTCAACCGCTGTTCACGCCGGACTCACCGCCCGATTGGACCTATCTGATCTTTGCCCAAAACCTTGGCATGGCGAGCGACCACAGTTTCGGACCCGGTTGGCTGGCCGTGACGTGGTCATTAGCCGTCGAGTGGCAATTTTATCTGGTGTTCCTGTTGATGATCCGGTTCGCGCCGCCGCGAATTCTGCCGTGGGTTGCGATCGGCGCCCTGCTCCTTGGACCGATGGTCCGTGCGATGCTGCCCCCTGTCGCCGGTTACGTCTCGCTTGTCAGTCGGGCGGATGCGTTCCTGGCCGGTGCGTTGGTGGCTTATCTGCTGCGAGAAATGGCGATCGTGCGGGTACTGGTCACGGAACTAGCTTGGGTGAAACGGATTTGGTGCGTCCTGATGGTGGGCGTTGCCGTGATGTCGATCCGTGCCGAAGCCTTTGGTGCCGTTATGTCGTGGTATGGCACCTTTACTCACACTTGGCTGGCCCTGGTTTTTGCGCTGACGATCCTGATCGTACTCTTGGACGAGCGGTGGTGGTTAACGCGAACGGCCTGTTTCGCCACGGTACGCTACATCGGCGTCATTTCGTATGGCATTTACTTGGCCCACCAGCCGGTGAATTGGTTGTTGCACGGCTTACTGAACGGCAGCCAACCGCAAGTCGCCGATGGGGTCGGGATCGGGCTAACGGTGCTGGCGGGTTTGGGTTCGCTATTGCTGGCCACGGTGGCCTATTTCACGTTGGAACAGCGGTTCATCGCCGTCGGTCGGCAAGTCCGCTACCGCTACGACCCACTGCCCACGGACGGTCTCGTTCAAACTCCGCCACCGAGTCGCAGCGAAACCATAATCATGCACGTGCCCCACGGAAACGCCGTGTGAACAGAACACGACAACGATTAGTTGCAACACCACCTCTATATCCTGCGCTAATATACACAGCCGTGTCTGATGAAAGCCTGATGAAAAATATCGGGAACAATTGTGAAAATTTGTTGCTCTAAGGTCTTGCAGGAACTATTACTGTCGTTGGTTAAGTGCTGCCGGACTGATATCGCTTCGTAATTTCTCCTGAAGCGATCTGCATGACCTACCGAATTCGTGTCGGCCTCTCATTGCGTCGGGATATTCCTGACCAATTTCTTGTCATTTTCTTTTATGTGAAGGGACTATTATGCCTCGGTTCAATCGTCGTTCGCGTGACGGGTTCACGTTGATCGAACTGCTGGTGGTGATTGCGATCATCGCCATCCTCATCGGGTTACTCTTGCCCGCCGTCCAAAAGGTCCGCGAAGCGGCCGCCCGCTCGACCTGCCAAAACAACCTCAAGCAACTCGGGTTGGCCGCAAACAACTATGAAAGTTCGTATCAGAAACTTCCTCTTGGTTTCCACGATACCGCGAAGAATGCAACTGGCGTGCTTCAAGGGGCCTCAAAGGCTGGCGTGCTTGTTCAGCTTCTGCCATACGTCGAACAAGAAAACCTCTACCGCCTCATTCCAGCCCAGGTTTACACGCTAGGAGCCTCGACAAATGGGCAGGATTGGATCAACTTCCAATTCCCAACAACCTATGCGGCATCTCGGAACCGGGTTAAAACGTTCGAGTGCCCCTCGGACAACCCTTACGAGGCCACGGTGGCCATCATCTCAGCAATGGGTTCAGGCAATCGGCAAAATGGTTCGGGTGCCGGTACGGGTGGGGGATACACTGTATCCAGTTTGATCGGCGCTGGTGGCCTTCCTGGGTTATCGAACTACATTGGTGTCGGTGGCACATTAGGCAACTACACCGTGACAAACCCTGCGTCAACGACACAGCCATACTATGCTGGCCATTCGGGTATTTTCGGTAGCGATATTCAACACACAATTGTTGCCAACACCGATGGGACTTCAAACACCATGATGTTCGGCGAATATCTCGGTGGATTCAATGCTACGTCTGGAGTTGGTCGGGAATGGTCCTTGGCTTGGATGGCCGCGAATGCGATGCCTAGCTACTGGTCGATTTCCCCCGACAAAAAGGTACTGAACCACTTCTATTCCTTCAACAGCAAGCACACGGGCATCGTTCAGTTTTGCTACGTTGATGGGCACGTTCGTGGCATTCGGAATTCTGGGATTAATGTCCCTGCCAGTGCTGCGGAGATTACGACACCAACTGGTTCACAGTGGCAGATCCTCCAAGCAAGCACGGGTCGATCCGACGGTGATGTAATCAGTTTTGAATGATCGATTGCGTTGAATTCCCCTGACTTAACATTGAGGTGAAGGCCGTGAAATGGAAATGTCTTGTGTTCTCAGCCCTACTCGGTTTTCTGACTATCGGCTGTGGCGGTGATTCAACTGCTGACCACAACAAGAACTTGAAGCCGGTCACCGCTAAAGCGGAAGATCTACAGGGTGCCAGTGCTGGTGCCGCTGGTGCGGGTAAGTCTACCCAAGCACCAAACCCAGCACCTAAAGCTAGTTCCCCACCGTAATCTGCGGAATTGATGTTCCAAATGTGTTGAAACGCAGCAGCCTGACCAACGTGTCAGGCTGCTTTTTTTTGTGCTTACCAAGACACCCGACTGTTATTTTGAACAATCAGTTCCTGTGTGCGTAAATTTGCTACTGACATTTTTTCCAGAAAATTCCCAGTTTCCCCTTGTAATCCTGTCCCTGTAGTGATTATCGTGATGAGTGAAGTGTGAAGACTCGCAATTTTCTGCTTCGCAGTCATCACGGGAAACTCGCTAGTCCCTCTCGTGGTGGTTTGATCTTTTTCGCCAGTTTGGCGACTCTCCCATGTCGTACTGCACCCTTCCTCCGGGGTGCGAGTTTTCGTTTCAGTGGTGGCTTTATAGCCATCATCACTCTTTGCTTAGTCACTTTTTGAAGAGGTGCCGTATGGTTCCGTTCCGTCGCTCGCGTGCCGGGTTCACGCTGATCGAACTACTGGTGGTGATTGCGATCATCGCCATCCTCATCGGTCTATTACTACCCGCCGTCCAAAAGGTCCGCGAAGCGGCAGCCCGCTCGCAGTGCCAGAACAACCTGAAGCAAATCGGTCTGGCGGCGATGAACTACGAAAGTTCCTATGGTGGCCTACCGATGGGCTACTACGGACAGTATCCGAATGTCGGCTACGACGAAGCCGGTTTTGCGTTGGACTACACGACTGGCATGAGTCCACTTACGGTTATGCTGCCGTACCTTGAGCAAGAAAACATCTACCGTCAGTTGCCCGCCGTTTTGTTCACCGAGAGCGGCATTCCCAACAAGGCTGGTTACCTGGACGACTACACTTACGT
>JAYSXU010000519.1:0-3931 GCA_043716965.1 Fimbriiglobus sp. | reverse complement strand
CGGAGCAATCTTGTCGGCTGGCGAGTTTCATGTCAATCGAAATGTGATAAATATCGCTGAATGTGCCGATTTCGCCTCACTTTCGGGCAAATTCCCTTGACTGATGGGCGTGGGGTGCATAACTTCACACTTCCCGACCGATGTTTTTGCGGCTGGGGATTGTGACTGTGTGATTCGAGGAGGTTGGGCGTGGCAGGCTTTTCTAGCGAGCGGATCCGGATTCGGATGGAAGGCTATGACCACGAAGTTTTGGACCGCACTGCGGCTGAAATCGTGGAGACGGCCCAACGGACACAAGCCGAAGTTCACGGCCCGATTCCACTACCGACCCGCATCGAGCGGTACACGGTTCTGCGGTCGCCGCACATTGACCGTAAGTCGCGGGAGCAGTTTGAAATCCGGACCCACAAGCGGTTAATCGACATCCTGCAACCGACGCAGAAGACGATTGAGGCACTGAACAAAGGCCTCAGCTTGCCACCCGGTGTGGACATCAAGATTCGAGTTATCAGCGCCGGCTCTTGACGGATTGAAGCGGCATGATAGGTTAATGTTACCGCCCGACGGTGTGACAAAATCCACCGCCGAGTTTTTATTTGATATGGGTGACGCGAGTTACCCGAGCGAATCTCGAAAATGGGCTTCCAATCCGCTGCGATAGATTTGACACGACCTGTGTGAAATCGCATAACTCGCAGCAACACGATTGACCTGCCGCAAGGTGGGTGGCCCCAAGAAGGTGACGATATGGCCGCATCAGCGACCAAAAAACTTACTATTGAAGTCACCAATAAAATCACGGTTCCCGTGGTCACTAAGACAGGCGCCGCTGCTGGCACCGTCGAAGTCGATCCGGCTGTGTTTGGTGGCAAAATTAATCGCCAGCTATTGCACGATGTTGTGTTGATGTACCTCGCCAATCAGCGAGCGGGCACGCACAGCACTTTGCGACGTGGCGAGGTGGCCGGTAGCACGAAAAAGCTGTTCCGCCAAAAGGGCACAGGCAACGCCCGTGCCGGTACGAAGCGAACGAACAAGCGGCGCGGTGGCGGTACGGCAAAAGGGCCGAAGCCACGCGACTACGAATACCACTTAACCAAGAAAGCCGTCCGGGCCGCAACGCGGCAAGCCATCCTGAGCAAGTTCCAAGACGGCGAAGTGGTGATTGTCGATGAGTTGACAATTGCCGCACCGAAGACGAAAGACATGACGGCAGTTTTGAACGCCATCAAAGTCGGCAAGAAGATGGTTGCCAAGAAGGCGACCGATGGCACCGAGCATCAAGTGGAAATTGACGTGACGCTTGCGGATGTCAGCGTGTTGATCGGCACGGCGGCTTACGATGTGAACATCTATAAGTCGGGCCGCAACATTGAAGGCGTGCAAATCATGCCAGCCGCTGAGTTCAATGCCTACACAGTGCTGAAGCAAAAACGGTTGGTACTCACGAAGGCAGCTCTAGAAGTGCTGCTGGCCAACAAATAATTGAAACATTCGGGATGGCTGCCGCGAAGTTGATCTTTGCGGATTGAGGGTTGAATCATGCGTTCGCGTCCGAGGCCGAAACGTTACGTCCGCAAATTGACTTCGCGCAAGCCGTGCGTACACGGCGAGTCGGGTATCGAGTTGCGGCCGCACCAAGTGATTCTTCGTCCGCTCGTGACGGAGAAGGGCACGCATCAATCGACGCGGCACAACGCCTACACCTTCATGGTGAACCCGCTCGCCAACAAGAACCAGATCAAGGCAGCGGTTGAAGAGTTGTTCAACGTGCGGGTCGATCGGGTTCGCACCCAGACTCGCAAAGGCAAGATCGCTCGCTATCGGCAAATCGAAGGCAAGCAAGCGGACTGGAAACGGGCGATTGTGAAATTGCACGAAGAAGATCGGATTGAGTTCTTCTAAGCCGTCATGAGTCGAGAGCCGTGCGCGGTGTTTTGATCGCGGTTGTGACTGAAGACTGATGACCAAGGATTTAAGATCATGGGCGTTCGAGTATATAACCCGACTTCAGCAGGCCGCCGTGGCGGGTCGGTGTCCGACTTCGTGGAGTGTACTAACCCCAACGTCAACGCTCCTGAAAAGACGCTGCTGATTCGTCGCAAGAAAAAGGGCGGACGCAACCACCACGGTATCGTGACCACGCGATTCCGGGGCGGTGGCCACAAGCAGATGTTGCGGACGATCGACTTCAAGCGCAAGAAAGACGGGATGGAAGCCGAAGTGCTTTCTGTTGAGTACGATCCCTGCCGTTCGGCACGGATCGCGCTCCTGAAGTATACGGACGGCGAAAAGCGTTACATCCTCGCACCAGACGGCTTGAAGGCTGGGGATAAAGTCCAAAGTGGCGAAGCAGACCAAGTGGAGCCCCGCGTTGGCAATTGTCTGCCGCTGTCACGGATTCCGCTCGGGATGACGATCCACAACATCGAGTTGACGCCCGGCAAGGGTGGCCAAATTTGTCGCTCCGCCGGTTGCTCCGCCGTGTTGGGTGCCCGCGACAAAGGCCAAGCGTTGTTGACGATGCCGAGTGGTGAAGTTCGTAAGGTTTCGGTCAAGTGCCGTGCGACAATCGGCAGCGTCTCGAACCCGGACCACATGAACATCAGCATGGGTAAGGCCGGGCGGATGCGCTGGAAAGGTCGCAAGCCCCACAACCGCGGAACCACGATGAACCCGGTGGACCACCCGATGGGTGGTGGTGAAGGCCGGACCGCAGGCGGTCGGGATCCGTGCTCCAAGTCCGGGGTGTTGGCCAAGGGTGGCAAGACCCGGAAGAAACGGAAGCCAACGAACAACTCGATCGTTCGCCGCCGTCCGTCGGGTCCGTTTCAGCAGTCGTCGAAGTAAGTCTTGTTGCTCGCGGAACCGCGACCGCAAGAAGAATCTGGGAATTTTGCCTCTGGTCGTATTGGGTTCGGCGTTGCAATATGACCTGCTCGCCACGCTGGACCGGCCAGAGTTGAGAGTAACCCAAGTAAATAGTGAATTGACACGAAACCGCGAATGGGGTTGTTGGCATGGGCCGTTCATCGAAAAAAGGGCCTTACGTCGATCTGCGGCTTTATGCCAAGGTCGAAAAGCAGGGCGCTAACAAAGAAGCCATCAAGACCTGGGCGCGGGATTGTACCGTTGTTCCGGACTTCATCGGCTCCACGTTCCTCGTTCACAACGGCAAGTTGTGGCACAAGGTTTACGTGACCGAAGACATGGTCGGCCACAAGCTCGGCGAGTTTTCCCCGACGCGGACCTTTAAGGGTCACTCGGGCGGCAAAGCGAAATCGGTCAGTAAGTAACCGGATCTTGACCCCAGACCACTGAGTGTCGGCCACAGTTATGTTTTACAAAGCGAAACACCGATTTGCCGACGTTGGCCCTCGTAAGATGCGGCCCTTCGCCCACTTGATTCGTGGCAAGAACGTCGATGAGGCGATCGAAGCCTTGCGGTTCTACCACAACCGTGGTGCTCGACTCATCGAAGCCGTTGTGAAGAGCGCGTTCGGCAACGCCGAAGATCAAAACTGCCCGAACCTGGAAGACCTCGTTGTTCACGAAGTCCGAATCGACGGTGGCCCGATGTTCAAGCGGATCCAACCGCGTGCCCGTGGGACGGCGTTTGGTATCAAACGTCGCTTGTCTCACATTGGTGTCACGCTGATTGATATGCAAGCGGTAGCTGAAGCGGCGGAATTGAAAGCGGCATCGAACACGCCTGTTGCTGCCAATTAACGAAGTGTGTTGACGACCGGAGAGGTCGGCCGCGAGGAGGCCGACCTCGCTTGTTTGTGACGAGTTTCGGACCAGTGTGGTCAGTTGTGACTGACCGGAATGAAGGAATTTTTTGTATGGGCCAGAAAGTCCGACCGACCGGCTTCCGCACCGGGATTATGCAAACCTGGTTGAGCGCGTGGTATGCCAACAAGCAAGACTA
>JAYSXU010000518.1:0-3938 GCA_043716965.1 Fimbriiglobus sp. | reverse complement strand
TGATCGAAGCGGCGGAGTTTGAAACGCTCGTCTTTCACGCGACCGGGTCCGGTGGCCGCACGATGGAGGGGCTGATCCGGGATGGCTTGGTGGCCGGGGTTCTCGACATCACCACAACGGAGTTGGCGGACGAACTCGTCGGTGGCGTCATGGCCGCTGGGCCGGAGCGAATGACCGCTGCGGCGATCATGGGCATCCCGCAAGTGATTTCCGTCGGGGCGTTGGACATGGTGAACTTCGGCCCGCCCGACACGATCCCGACGCAGTTCCGCGACCGCAATTTTTATCACCACAACCCGACGGTCACGCTGATGCGCACGACCCCCGAGGAGAACGACCGCATCGGCAAGGAGATCGCCGAAAAAGCCTGTGCCGCACAGGGTCCAACGGCGATTCTGTTACCATTGCGGGGTATCTCCGCGATTGATGCGGAAGGCAAACCGTTCTGGTGGCCCGAAGCGGATGCGGCGCTGTTTCAGAGCATCCGCAATTGGGTGTACGGCGTCGAAATCATCGAAGTCGATGCCCACATCAACGACCCTGTGTTCGCCGAAGTCGCGGCGAACACCATGCTACGCTTACTTTCAACTTGATCGTCATCATTGTCGGGAAGGTCGTCACCATGCGTTCGCTCATTGTTTTTGCCGCATTGCTGCTCGTTCCACCTGTTGCGAATGCGGGGCTGCATGGCGGGATTGAAATCGGCTCGCGGGGCGTGAAGGTGGTCGTGCTGGAGTTCACGCCGTTGCCGGACGGCTACGAACTGGTGGTGAAATTCACCGAGACCGTCAACACGACTCTCGTGGCTGGAATCGCGGCGAAGGGGGAGTTTGACGGCAAAGCCATCGACCAAACCGCCGATGTCGTGGCCAAGTATGCGGCGCGGTTTCGGACCGAGTTTCAGGTGCCGGAAGCAAACCTGTACGTCGTCGGCAGCAGCGGACTTTTCAGCCCGATTGAAACACAGACAGAGCTTGTCGCCGCGAACAAAAAGCGGCTCGCGGATGCGGTGAACAAAGCATCCCGACTCACAATGAACTTCATCACGGCCACGCAAGAAGCGGAGTTGTCAGTGGAGGGGATCGTCCCGTTCGGGCAGCGCGATAACGCGGTGTTGATCGACATCGGTGGCGGCAACACCAAAGGCGGGTTTGCGGGTGCGAAACAGGCGCCGAAGCTGTTTGCGATCCCGTTCGGCACCATCTCGTTCACCGAATTCGTCAAGAAAAAAGGCGGCGACTTCAATCGGGAAATTGTCGCGGCACGCCCGATGTTGGAAGCGAAGCTGCACGAGTTCCTGGTTGCCAATCCCGAAGCACGAAAGAGGCCCCGCGTCTACATCAGCGGTGGTACGCCGTGGGCCGTTGCCACAATCGCAGCGCCCGGTGATCGGCGTGCGTTCACGCCGGTGACGATGGCGGATATTGATGCCATTGAACAGAAACTCCTCGCCGATCCGAGCAAGATACCCACGCCGAACTTCGCCGCCATACCGAACGAGATGACCCGCACCGCCGCCGTGAAGGAATTCGACAAGGTGCAAAAAGCCTACGAGCAGGCCGATGTTTTACTCGGTGGCGTGGAAGTGCTGAAAGCGGTTGCCAAAGAGTTCCAATTCGCCGACCCGACCAAAACCGTCCTGTTCGCCCGCCACGGTTCCGTTGGCTGGCTCCTGGCCTACGTCGTGCGTGCAGAGAATGTGAAGAAGTAACATTCTCTGCGTCACGGGCGGCGGGGGGTGAGGGTGCCGTCGGGGCGTAAGCGGGCGAGGTAGTCGGTTAGGTCTTTTTCAAACGCGACCACATCTTGACCGACCCAATTTTGGAACGCTTGCACGGGGTCACCACCCGTGTTGATCGTGGTCAGGTACGTCCGGAAATCCTTGGTGCCGATCAATTGCCGATCGAACGCGAGATAAAACGTGACCGCCCAAGACGTGAGGTACACGCGATTCGTGGCCGACTGCTGATCGGCGTGAGCGGCCAAAAACGAATCCCGCCCCGCCCGCAGCAGTTCGGGGATCGGTAGCAGGCCGGGTTTGGCTTTCAGCAGTTTTTGCACACGGTCTAAGCGCCCGGTGTCGGTGTCCGCGTGGCCGATCCGCAACTCCCCGGCTTCAATCACAGCGATCTCAAAAATTTGGGCGTACCCTTCGTTCAACCAGCGGGGCAGTTCGCCGGTGCCTTTACCCGCCCGCACTTCCTCGGCGGACTTCGGCGGGTAAACGTAGGTGGCCACATACGAGTGAAACGCCTCGTGATAGAGTAATGCGAACAGCCCTTTCGTGGCCTTGTCGAACACTTTGTCGTTGGCGTGGTCGGCTTTCCGGAGCCGTTCCCGTTCACGCGCCACGACCAACATAAACCGTTCGAGTTCCGGGTTGCGGTAAAGCTGCCGAATCTCCTTTTCGTACTTGTCGATTTTCGCCAATTCCTGACCGTGCTTTTTGTGCGTGGTGTTGAGTTCTGCACCCAGTCTTCGTAGATCGTTCCCGCAGACGATGCGGTTCATGGCGGGTTCGTAGATCGCGGGGTTCAAGATCACCCCCGCCGTCGGCCCGATCAGTTTGCGGTAATCGTCCAACTGACCCGCCAAGAACACGGTCGTGGGTTGGGCCACGGTTTTTTGCGGCGGCAAAAACCGCGTGAAGGCGGCGTAGATTTGTTCCAACCGCACCGCCGCCCGGCGGGTCACTTCTTCCGACGCCCCCGACACTAATACGAACCGATCGGAGGAATACAGTTGCGCCCCGTCGGGTTCCCCCAACCAAGTTGTCGGCGTGAGTTCCAGACTCTCCATCCGCTTCCGCTCGCCGATTAAGCTGGGGTCCAATTCGGCTAGTTTCGCTTGTAACGCTGCGCGATCGGCGGCACTCAACCGCTTGACCGTGGCAATCTCGCGGGTGGTGTACTTGGACGTGAGGGTCAGCGTCGGGCGACCGGGGTTACGGATCACAACTTGGAATTCCAGCTCGGTTGACGATTCCTTCAAAATGACGCCCAGAAACTGCGACCCGTTCTTCAGCGTCACTTCATCAAAAACCCACACCGCCGGCGCCTGCCCCCAGGCCGCGCCAACAACACCCCAAAGGTTCAGGATGATTGCGAATCCAGTAACATGTGGCCACCGTGCCATCGGCGTGTCCTTCAAAAACAGTGGTTGTGCCGCAGTCCAGACTCGCGGTTTGCTGAGGGTATGTTATTGTGCCTCGACGCTGTCGATGACAAAAGTTTGAGCGGAATGGTTTTCTATAGGGTGTTCTCATGGCACGCGGTGACTTGGTGGTGGCGATGACGGGGGCCAGTGGGTCGCCTTACGGCGTGCGGTTGCTGGAGGTGTTGTTGCGCGCCGGGCGGACGGTACACCTGACGATCAGCCCGGCGGCCACGGAAGTGTTCACGAAGGAAATCGGGCGGAATCTATTGCTCGATGAAAAGCACTTCGACGCCACAGTGTTGTTAGGCGACTGCGCGACGGAATTGGATGTCACGAAGTTGCACTATCATCATCACCGGAACTTCCAGGCGGGGATTGCGAGCGGGTCGTTTCTCACGGCGGGGATGGTCGTGTGCCCATGCAGCATGGGAACTGTCGCCGCGATTGCGCACGGCATCTCGGAGAATTTGATTCACCGGGCCGCCGATGTGCATTTGAAAGAGCGCCGCAAACTCGTGCTGGTTCCGCGTGAAACGCCACTCGGGTTAATCCAGTTGAAGAACTTGACCGCCGTTGCCGAAGCGGGTGCCGTAGTGTTGCCTGCGATGCCTGCGTTTTACACCAACCCGCAAAGCATCAGCGACATGGTCGATTTCATTGTGGGCCGCATCTGCGATCAACTCGGGGTCGAACACCAACTGCTCAAACGTTGGAGCCAGCCGGAACAAGAGTAACAACTCTTATGAATTAAGCGGAGGGTCAACGAGACTATACTCGTTGAC
>JAYSXU010000517.1:0-3944 GCA_043716965.1 Fimbriiglobus sp. | reverse complement strand
TCCTTGAGTTGCTTCAGGAAGCGGTCGTACCATTCGGGGTTAATCAGGCCGCGAAAAATGTCGTGGGCGATGGTTTGTTGGGCCTTGGTGTAGTAGCCACTGGTAACGGTCGGCTTGGTGATTTGCCAGTTGTTGGCCACGCGAGTTCGCAGCAAACCTCGGTCTTTGTCGATGTAATCCCAGTCGAAGCAAATCTCTTTCTTTTGCGTTTCGGACAGCGAATCGAACAGCGCCTTCACGGCGGTTTCAGCGACCGACGTTTTGGTGGGCGGCGCGGCGACCGCTTTCGCCGTCGCAAACAACGGCAAGGTACTTCCCACGGCGACTGCTGCCGTAGTCTGGAAGAAGTGCCGTCGAGAAACATCACAGCAATCGGGTTCCGGATTCCGTTCTTTCATTGACGCACCATACTCAACAGTGAGGAAGGGAGAGGCGACGACCCCCAGCGTACCCGATTTTTGTCACCGAGCCACGTGGAATCTCGTCAGGAATTTCAGACTGCAATTTCGAGTGCGAATTCTAGTTGATCGTCCGCGAGCGAGTCGCCATAATGCCTAAACGCAGTCCGTTCATTGTTACTCATCACGAGCCGGGTGTGAACGACTGTGCCTACCCCCCGGCCCACGATCGGGCCACTGCTTCCAATTTGGAGTGATTCATGACCGCGCGCCTCTTCCAGGTGGTTGGTACACTTTGCATGGTGTGTCTGCTACAGACAGCCGTTGCCCAAGACAAAAAAGATTCAAAAGAGAACCCCGCTGCGAAGGCGCTCAACCGGGACAACCCTCGCCACAAGCAGTTTTTGAAGGTTGTCGAAAAGGGCGAAGCCGATGTGATCTTTATCGGTGACTCGATTACCCAAGGGTGGGAAGGTGCGGGCAAGAAAGCTTGGGCGGAAAACTTCGAGTCGTTGAAAGCCGTGAACCTCGGGATCGGTGGCGATCAAACCGGCCACGTGATCTGGCGGATCACTGAGGGCAAAGAACTCGAACCGATCAAGCCGAAAGCCGCCGTCATCATGATCGGCACCAACAACATGGGTGCGCACTACGCGGAGCAAATTGCCGGCGGCGTCAAAGCGATCGTCAGCGAGTTGCGGACACAACGGCCTGAGATGAAAATCCTTCTGTTGGGCATTTTCCCTCGCTCCGCCAAGCCAACGGATGACGTGCGCGGCAAGATTAAATACGTCAACGCGATGATTGCGAAAGTCGCCGACGGCAAAATGGTGATCTACAAGGACATCGGCGAGAAGTTCCTGGAATCGGACGGAACATTGGACAAGAAAATCATGCCCGACTTCCTGCACCTCAGTCCAGACGGCTACGACATTTGGGCCAACGCGATCAAGGACGACGTGAAGACGCTGTTGAAGTAATCGGCCAAGCACGAACGCCTCGGCGACACAAAGTGTCGCCGAGGCGTTCGGGTTTTAAACCCCGTCTTTACCACGAATTTGCGCCTTCAACACGTGGCGTAACCGCCCTTCGATTTTGAGATGGGCTTTGTCCACTTCTTTGTCGCCCAATTGGCGGTCCGGCACGCGGTAAGTCAGGGCGTAAGCCAATGACTTCGTCCCTGCCGGGATGCTCTCCCCACGATAGACATCAAACAACCGCACGTCTTCGAGCAATTCCGCGCCGGCAGTTTTCAATTCAGCCAACACGCTCTCGGCGGAAACGTCGTCCGAAACCACAATGGCCACATCGCGTAACACCGGCGGGAATGGGCTAATGGCCCGGTAAGCGAATCGAGACGGCATGGCCGCGAAGATGGCTTCGAGGTCGAATTCTGCCACCATCACCGCACGTTCTGCCAGTTTGAACGCACCGGCCACCTTGGGGTGCAGTTCACCGAAACTACCAACATCAACGCCGTTCACAACAAGGCGGGCAGCACGACCAGGGTGCAGGTGCGGCACGTTCTTCGCCGGTTGATAAGTAACATTGGTCAGGTGCAAGCTCGCAACCAAGGCTTCGACTATTCCTTTGATGTCGAAGAAATCATGGACCACGGGCTTGGTGCCGGGTTCATCGTCCCATGCTGCGGTATCTCGGCGACCACTCAGAACCATGCTCAGGCGGCGCGGTTCGTCGGGGAGTTGTTGACCATGCTTTGGCAAAAAGACGAAGCCTAGTTCAAACAACGCCACGCTCGGGGCTTGTTTCAGGTTCTCGGCGGCGACTAATAACAGACCTGGAAGCAGTGATCGGCGCATCACGGAGCGTTCCGGCGACAGCGGATTCAGCAACGCGACAAACTCAGTTGATGTCGATGACGTCGTGGAATCGGGCCGGAGTTTGTCATCGTCGGTCGGGCTACTCAGCGCGTAGGTGATGGCTTCCTGCAAGCCCGCATCGACGAGTAAGTCTTGCACGTGTTGCTCGAACGCCAGTGACGGGTTACCGCGTTGCGGCGGCAACTCTTGGGGCAATAACCGCGTCGGGAGTTTGTCGTACCCGTAGATCCGCGCGATGTCTTCGATCAGGTCCGCCGGTCCGGCTTGGATGTCGAGCCGCGTTGGTGGTGTCGTGACCGACCAACCCCAGAGCGTTTCTTTCAGTTGATACTGCAGGGCTTCCAACACCGGGACGATGTCTTGGTCCGCAAGGTTACACCCCAGCACCCGTTGGATTTCGACTTTGCTCAGTTCAATAATTTGTGGCGGAACGGGTGCGGGGTAGTTGTCCACGATCCCGGACAGTACCTCACCACCGGCGTGCTTGTGGAAAAGCTGTGCGGCGCGCAATGCGGCTGGCTTGACGACTTCCGGGTGAACACCGCGACTGAACCGCGTGCTGGCTTCGCTGAACAGGTTGAACTGCCGGGCGGTTTTGCGCACGCTGACAAAGTCAAAGCTGGCGGATTCGAGCAGGATGGTTTTGGTAGTCGCCGTGACTTCCGTTTCAAGTCCGCCCATCACGCCGGCCAACGCAATCGGCCCGGCAGTGTCGGCGATCAGCAGGTTGTCCGCCGTCAGTTCGCGTTCGACGCCGTCGAGCGTTTTCAGTTTCTCGCCCGGCTTCGCCGTCCGCACGATGATCGTCGGCGCTTTCCCGCCCGCCCGTTTTACTAGCACGTCGTAGTCGAATGCGTGAAGCGGTTGGCCGTACTCCAGCATCACGTAGTTGGTAATATCGACCGCGTTGGTAATCGGGCGCATCCCGGCGTATTGCAACCGGGTGCGCATCCAGCGTGGCGACGGGCCAACCGTGACGTTGCGAATGACCGTGGCCGTGTAACGGGCACACCGTTTCGGGTCTTCGATTTCCACCGTCACTTTGCCGGTAATGGAATCCGACGCGGTGGGGAAGTCCAGGTTCGGTTCGCAAACTGTCACCCCGGTCAACGCTGCCACTTCTCGGGCCACACCGAGCATTCCCAGGCAACGGGCCATGTTGGGCAGCACGTCGAGGTCAACGACAACGTCCCCCATTAAGTCTTGGACGGGCGTTCCCGGTGCCGCATCGGTGTCGTCGAGAATGATGATGCCTTCGTGGTCGTCCGCGATGCCGAGTTCAAAGTTGGACATGCACATCGCATCGTTCATGATGCCGCGTAGCGCTTTGGGTTCCAGCGTGAAGACGGCCTTCTTGCCGTCCTTGTCCGTGTAAAAGTAGCGAGTCCCCTTCAGTCCCAAAATTACCTTCATGCCGCTTTGGCCGGGCGCAATGTTCGGCGCGCCGGTGATGACGGTCTTCGGTTCGCTGGCACCGTAGTCAAGCTTCACCATCTTGAGTTTGTCGGCGTCCGGGTGCTTGGTGATGTCCAACACCGTGGCCACGACGACCTTGTCCCGCTCCCAAACTAACCCCGCGTCCTCCGGCTTGACCCGAATGCTCGTGGGTACCGGAAACCCAAAGACCCGCACCCCGCCCGATTCCAACCCCGCAATCGTGAGCCGCTCCACAAGCTCTGCCGGGTTCGCCGGGAGCGTGACGTAA
>JAYSXU010000516.1:0-3951 GCA_043716965.1 Fimbriiglobus sp. | reverse complement strand
GTTGGCCTTGATCGGCAAACACATTGGCCAAGTTGTGACAACAACGGGCCGTCTCTTCGCGGTAGCGGGGATCGTCCGGAAACTCCAGGCTGAGTTGGGCGAATCGGGTGCGTGCGGTTTGAAGTGACAACTGGGCGTCACTGAACTTCCCGAGCGTCTGTTGCACCAATCCCAGGTTGTTCTCCGCCCCCGCCCGGCCAGCGTGGTCATTCGCCTCGTTCAACTTCTGGAAGTGCTGAATCGCGGCAAAGTACAGTTCGACGGCTTCGGCGTATCGGCCCGTGACGCGACACAGGTTGCCGTGGTTGTTGGCACTCGCCGCGCGTTCGCGGAAAACTGCGAAGGTTCCTTCACATCGGTTGAGACGAGATTTCGCCGTCGTGTAGGCTTGTTCCGCTTCAACAGTGTGACCTAGGCGAGATTCGATGTCGCCGATCCGTCGGAAGGATTGCGCAATGGCCAGTCGGTCGTCCGGAGTAGAACCGTCAGCTTGGGCGAGTCGTTCGTAGATGGCTAACGCTTTGATCAGGAACCCGCGTTGGACCGGCTCTAGGCTCGGTTCCCGGTCGAGGATTCGCTCTTCAAAGTTCCGGTACATGTCATCGACAACCGCGCGAAGTTGCTGGCGTTCGGCGTTCGTGTTGTTGCGTTCGTGAACCAACTGGAACTGGTTACCCGCCTGGATCGCAAGCACGGCCACGACCCCGAGAAGTGCCATGATGGTGAACCTCCGATGCTGCCCCGACCAACGGAACAGCCGATCGAGCATTGTTGGCCGTGTCGCAAAAATCGGCTGCCCGACCCGGAAGCGGCGCAGATCGTCCGCCAAGTCCAGTGCCGAGGCGTACCGATCGGCGGGTAGTTTTGCGAGCAGTTTCAACACGATCGTTTCGAGATCGCGCGGGATTCGCGGGTGGATGCTGCGTGGCGGTATCGGGGCGTGGGTCAAAATCTGGGCAATCAGTTCCCCGCGCTCGGCGGTGGCGTGCAGTGGCTGTGCCGTGAGCAGTTCGTACATCGTCGCGCCGAGGCCGTAGAGATCGACGCGATGGTCGATGCCCCCCCGTCGCGGTTCCACTTGTTCCGGACTCATGTACCGCAACGTACCAATCAGGGCATGGGATTGCGTCAACCGCGTTTGCCCCGGCACGTGTGCTAGGCCAAAGTCCGCGATCCAGAGGTGCTGGTTGTCGTCGAGTAGCAAGTTGGCCGGCTTAATGTCACGGTGGATGATGCCGAGTGCGTGGGCGTGCGCGAGGGCATCGGCGGCTTGCAACGCCAACCCCGCGATGAAGTGAAATTGATCCTTGGCAACGGGGCGAGGTGGTTCCACCCCTGCCGACTTGGCACCGGGGTCGCCGTCGTCATCCGTGGGGTCGCCGGGGTGAAGGTTCAGTCGTGTGACACCGTGTTGACACTCGGCGTTGTCGATCCAATCCGCCAGCGATCGGCCCGCGATGAATTGCATCGCAATGTAATGCACGCCGCGCGATGACCCGACGGAATAGATCGGCACGATGTGCGGGTGGTTCAGCAACGCCGCAGTTTGAGCTTCGTGTTGGAAGCGTTTCAAATCGGTCGGATTCAAACTGTCGGATCGAAGAGTTTTGACGGCCACACGACGGTGTAGCGAGACTTGCTCCGCCTCGTACACGATCCCCATACCGCCGCGACCAATCTCACGCAAGATTTGGAAATCGCCGAGGCGTTCCGGCATCTTCGGGGCGCTGGCCCGGTGCAAAAATTCGAGGCCGTCCAAACACTCCGCCAACGGCTCCGCCACGTCAGAGTGTTCCGCAAGAAACGCCATGCGTTCCGGTGCTTGACCGATTTCGAGGGCCTCCAAATACACTTCCAGCGCGTGGACCACCCGAGGATCGTCGTGACCCGATTTCAGCACCACCGAATCGGCCTGTCGCCTCATGTCATCTCCGGTAACAGCCCCCGCAACCGGGCCAGGGCACGTGCCCAGAGTTTCCGCACACTGTCCACACTTCGGTCCATTCGCAGCGCCACTTCAGGAAACGTGAGTTCCTCCAAGTTCCGCAGGATCAACACTTCCCGATAGTCCGCCGGCAGTCGGCCCAACGCTTCCGCCAAAATCACCCCCGCTTCATGCTGCGTGGCCGCTTGACTCGGCGACTTCCCTGCCGCCACGAGATACGCCCCCAACCCTTCGGAGGAATGCTCCACGCCCGCAGCGATCCCCCGTTCAAGGCGAACGTCACGCCGCCGGGTGCCACGATACCGGCGAATCTGGTTCGACAAATTCCGCGCCAGAATCTGCCGCAACCACCCGACCAGTTCCGCGACGCTTCCTCCGCGGAACTGGCCAAAATCCCGATGGGCTTCGAGGTACGTTTCCTGCACCACGTCCGACGCGCCAATTTTACCTTGAATCTCCCGATCAATCTGCACCCGCGCCAGAAAGTACAAATACTGCCGATACACGTCCAACAACTGCCCACGCGCCACCCGGTTCCCCGTCCGAGCGAGCATGAACAACTGCAACGGTTCGTTGTCCGATTCGGTAGTCAGTATCTCTGCGGTCATAGTGACATTGTCGTGAAAAATCGGCACCCCACGGTAACAGGCACCCATTCGCAACCAGACCGGCCATTGAGAGTGAAAGTTTTCTACAGTTTTGTTTCAAACCCAGCGGTTCGGGTGACGGTGAGTTTCACAGCACTTCCCTCGCCCGTTGTTCGACGATGTCCATCATGAGCGGGTGACGGCCGAGATGTTGGGCGAGTTTGAACGTGACTGCTGGAAATTGGGCGGTCAACTCGTCGCGGGCTTCGATCATGTCTTCCCGGACATGGACACCAGGGGACAGGAAATACGGCAGCATAATCACCGTGGTGGCCCCTTGTTCCACGCACTTCGCGCCACCTTGCGCGATGGTTGGCTCGGCCAATTCCAGGTACGACGTTTGAATCACGTCAAAGCGACCCCGCGTAGTCATCTCGGCGGCGATGTACTCCAAGTCCGCGTTCGCTTCGGGGCGGCGGCTGCCGTGGGCAATCAAGAGTAGCGCGTTCTTGGCAGGTACAATCGACATAGCGGTTCCGGATTGATTTCGGCGTGGCACTTTCCATTTCGGCGTCCCTTGACAGGATAGCATTCCCACGCAGCGTGTCGTCAAGGGCGTGACGGAACTTGTCGGGTAGGGTGACCAGTATGACAGGACAGCGGTTCGGAAATTGGATCCTTGACGAACTTCTTGGCAACGGGCCGATGGGTGTCGTCTACAAGGCGCACGACGCGACCGACCAATACCACGTTGCGGCCGTGAAAGTGTTGACTCACGCCAATACTCGGACCGCAGATTTTCTGGCACGATTTCCGGCAGACATGCTATCCTTTCAGCGGTTGAATCACCCCAACATTGTGAAGTTCTACGACTCGGGCGTCCAAGCGGGCCAGGCTTGGTACGCGATGGAATACGTCGAAGGCACCGACGCCGAGACGGTGTTGAAGACCCGCGTCAAGAAGCCAGGCGAACCGGGATTCGGTTGGAACAAAGAGGTGATGAGCCTCGCCGTCCAAGCGGCGCGGGCGATCAAGCATGGGCATAATCGCAGCATTTTGCACCGCAACTTGAAGCCGTCGAACTTCCTACTCACGCCAAACGGGACGTTGAAGCTTGCGGATTTTGGCGTGGCGAAGGTGTTCGGTGTCTCCGCGATGTCACTGCCGGCGGACCCGATGGGCACGGCGGGGTTCCTGGCCCCGGAGCATTTCAACGGCAAACCGCTGACCCGACGCAGCGACTTTTATTCCCTCGGTGGCGTGCTGTACGCCCTGACGACGGGCCGGGCACTTTTCACCGCCACGACGATTGCGGAATTTCTGCACAAGCACTGCTACGCCTTGCCGGACCGTCCCATTTTGTTCGTGCCGAACATCGCACCGGAACTGGATAATCTGATTTGTGAACTGATTGCCAAA
>JAYSXU010000515.1:0-11994 GCA_043716965.1 Fimbriiglobus sp. | reverse complement strand
CTTGCCGGATGCCGTCGATGTTGCCGCCCGTCGAGAGGTCCATCACCGTGTCCGCGCCGAGGTGGACGGCGGTGTGGAGCTTTTCGAGTTCGTCATCGACTTTGCCGGTCACCGCAGAGTTGCCAATGTTGGCGTTGATTTTGCACTTCGACGCGATGCCAATACCCATCGGTTCCAGGCTGGTTTGCAAGTGGAAGATGTTCGCGGGGATTACCATGCGACCGCGCGCGACTTCGGCCCGGATGAGGTCGGGTTCGAGGTCTTCGCGTTTGGCGACAAAGTGCATTTCTGGCGTGATCGTGCCAGCGCGGGCGGATTCCAGTTGAGTCATGATTGTTTACAGTCCCGGCTAGATTGGCACGGGTTCTTCGATGAGGTAACGATGCTCGCCTCCCTACGCCGGAGCAACCCGGTTCAGGTTCAAAGGGTGTGATCTCAGCCCACCGACCCACGGCAGGCACCCCTGGCAACACTCACTTTATACGCGAACGTAAAGAGGATGGCGAATTCGGGGTGCGGAAAAATCGTGAGTCAGCCGGTGTGCTTCGGCGCCGACACCGGCGGACTCACGTCGCGCCGTTCGCCTTAGAACCTTGCCCCGATGGTGAACAGCAGTCGTAGGTCTTGAATGTTACTCTTGGTCGGTGCGACGATGTCGGACCACGTGTAGGACCATTCGGTTCGGGCGCCGGTGAAGAGGATCCACGAACCCATTGGGATTTCTGCATTGTAATGGGCACCGATGCGGAAGCTTTGGGCCTCGTGAGATTTGCGGACGTAACTATCGGTGTTGCCAACTGGCACCAAGTCGGCCCGCATCGTGCCCCACCGGCCACCAACATCGAGACCAACACGGCTATTCCAACCCTGTTCGCTCGGCAGGACGCCGGCACCGTTGAGCCACCAATCGCGGCCAATCGAGTAGTTCAAGCCAGTTCGGGTCAGTCCTCGGAGTCGAACCGGATGAATCTGATCCGGTGTTTGAGTAGTCCCGTTACGCGGATCACCGGGGTTGGCAGGGTTGTTGAATAGTGGTGCCCGAATAAAGGTATCGAATACCCGGTCTTCCGATGCGCCGTTGTAAGCGTACATAAGACCCAGATCGACCACCCAGGCGGAATCGCCCGCTGGGTTCATGAACAGCGACCGCCCGCCGCCTTCGACCGCCCAACCGAAGCGTGTGGCCCCACTAAATTCCGGCCCACCACCCACAACCAGAACGGGTCCGGTTCGAGTATAAATTTCGTAAACAACTGGGCCATTAGCACCCACAGGTCCACAACAATTCGCACCGACCGGGGACGCACCCGCCCACGGACTTGGGACAGACCCTTTCGGAAGGTTTTGCGTGGTCCCCAGGACGGTGCCGGGTGGTGCGGTCAACATGTTGACTGCACTCGCTTCCGTCGGCCCTCCCAGTAACGGGAGTGTGCCGCCCGAGGGTTGATTTCCGGTCCCACTGGCTCCGAGCGCCGGACTACTCGGAAGTAAGCCCGACCCGGTTGAAAGTGGTGCGGGGTTGGTTGGCACAGTTTGGGCGACGGCGGAAGAGGTTCCAACAACCCCGGCCAAAATCACCCCGAGTAGGATACGCTTTGCCGTCATCGGTGCCTCACCACTAGCGTCGGGCGCGGGATGCTCGAACGGAGTGAAAACTCCGACGATCCCGCTTCGTAGGTTTACATCGGCACAATCCCGCACCGATATTAGTGATTCTTCGGCTTGTATCGGCGAAACACGTCCATTCGGGGGGCTTCTTCCCAGTTTGGTTCAAGTTGCGTCACCCGCTATAAGAACTCAGTGAAGCTGAAGCATTTGGAGAACCTCATGGAACTGGTCGAACTGCGCGATCTCGATCAAGCCCGTTCGTACTTGTTACAAGGCCTCTGGCTGCAACGGGTGGTGAAACCGACGCCGATTCTGGTGCGAACGATCCTGGAATGGGTCCAGGAAATTGCGTCGAATGGGCAACCTTTACCCCCGATTGGATTTGTCGCGGATTTGGGCAATGTTGTTTATGGCCACGACCGCGGGAGGCAATCCCAAGAAACGGTTGATGTTCCCGGTTGGTCTGCGACGTTGGCCCGCAGTTACGAAGATCACTTGCTTGGAAAGATTTATTCAGACTGGACGTTCGAGCGGGCCACGGACGCCTTGCGGCGTTACATGGGACGCGATCAAGCCAAAGGGCTGGCCTATGTCATCAAGCAAATCCGCGAGCGAGGCAACATTGGCGGTGTCGAACTTTCGCCGGCGATCATTCGGGGTCTGCTCACGATTTCGGCAGACGAACTTTTGGCCGAGGGGTACGAACAACTCCAGCGTGACGGCCCGATGCCATTGTTGACCCGGCAGTATGAAGCGTTGGTCAGTGCGGCCCGCCGTATGGCGGAAGTGCTTGGCCCGGAGGATGTGATTGCGTTAGAACAACGCACCGCCCTCGCCGACATGGGGCAATACGTGGCCCATCGACAAATTCTGCAAACAACGGCTCGCCTGGAATCGCGGTTGCCACCACGGCCAGTCCGACCGCTCGTGGGTCGCAAAGAAGTGCCGACCCGCGTGATGGACGAGGACGTGTACCCCGTGGGCGGGTACACGTCGATTTCGACAAAGGGTTCGATTGAAAGTTTGCTGCATTCGCAACTGGCGTTCATGGAGCGTGCCGAACGCCCCGACCTGTTCGACATGAAGTTCGTGCGGGACGAACTCTTTTATTATTCGCGTGACGAGAACCAGTTCTTGCGGCGGCGGCGGTCGTTCGTGTTCGCACTATTTCCGAACTTGGTGGCAGCGCGGTTCAAAGATACCGGGCTGCCGTGCCAACGGATCGTGATGACGTTGGCGGTGATCTTGACGATCATTCGGCGACTCTCGGACTGGCTCAGTACCGATGCACTTCGGTTTGAAGTCGTGTTCATCAATCCGACGCCGGAGAAACCCCAGGCTTTGGCCCACGAGATGGAGTTGTTGCAGTTGCTGTTACAAGAACCAATCGAACGCGGATCGGTGGTGGTTCGGACGCTGGGAACGCACTCGGCGTTAGAGTCGTTCTGCGAACACGAAGCGAGAACGAACCAAGTTCAATGCCTGACCCTTTCGACCGTGCCGATTACAATCAATCCCGAAGGCGCGGTCATCACGACACTCACAGTCAACAGCCCCCAGCCCCAACTGACGGATGCTCATGGCGTGCCCGTCCTGTTCGACACCGATGACGCCTTCGAGTATTGGTCGGCAGTGCTGATGCGGTTGCTCGAATTTTGGGTGTAAGTTCCAGCGAAGGCCCACGAATGATCATTCGTGGGCTTTGAGTGTCCCCCCCAAACCCAATTCGTTGAAAAACGAACCCCTCTGGCCTCGCGGGCGTACAATCATAATTGCGGTGTAATTTCCAGGATTGGTGGCTTCGCGGGGCTTTTACTCATGCTGTCTTCGCTCACGGACCCCAACATTCTTCTGGGCGGGTTGATTCTCGCCCTCGTGCAGTTGCTCGCCGCGATCCCGTGGCTCCGCGCCATCGACCCGCGCGGGTTTGAACGGTCGATCCGCAACCCGAACACGGCACTGACGGCGGTCGGCACCGTGGTCGGAATCGGTGCGTTGATCGCCCTGTTTCTCGGCTATAAAGGGGACTCGTCCAGTTTCCAGATGATCGGCCGCATCTACGGCGGCGTGTTGCACCTTCAACTCTTGACCGACCTGTTCATTCTCGGCCCGGTCGTGTTGACGTGGATTTTCCCGAAAGCCGGGGCGATTGCGTTCGCGGCATACCGGGAGGCGTGGCGGCAGCCGATGTTCTGGCTGATTCTGATCGTTGCCCTGATTGCGACCTGGATTTCCGTCGTGATCCCTTACTTCACGTTCGGCGACGACTTCAAGATGATGAAGCAAATCGGCTTCGACATTGTGATGTTGGCGGCGGTTCTGTTCGGCGTGTTGGCATCGAGCATGTCCATCAGCGAAGAAATCGAAGGCCGGACCGCGTTGACGGTGATGAGCAAGCCCGTGAACCGACGCCAGTTTCTGCTCGGCAAGTACCTCGGAATCTTGATGGCGTGCGGCGGGATGTCGTTGATTTTGGGTTTGAACCTGAACGCGGCATTGGTCGTGAATCCGGAGTTCGACCCGATTAACAAAGACCGGGCTTACGACGCGATGCCAGAGCAAGCCAAGGCACTGGTGGTTCCGACGTTTGAGTCCTTGGTTCCCCCCGGTCCGGCTCGGACAATTGCTCGTGGGGCTGGGTTCTGGTTCGGGGAAAACTTTGCCCACACGTTCGGGATTATGTTGGGCTTTGGACAAGTGATGATTCTGGTGGCCATCGCCACGGCACTCGCTACGCGGTTGCCGTTCATCATTAACCTCGTGATCTGTCTGATGATTTACTTCCTCGGTCACTTGGCGCCGGTGATCGTGCGGGTCACGGATAAAACCAGCGACAAGGAAAACACCGCCGTCGGGTTGGTTCGATTCTTGGGTAACCTGTTCGATACTTTGTTGCCCGCGCTTGAGTTCTTCAACATGGGGCCGGCCATCATCCGGGAGACGCCGCTCGACCTGTGGCCGTTCGCGGGCTACGCCGTAACCGTCACTCTTTACGCGCTGCTTTACACGGTGATTGCACTCATTGTGGGCTTGCTGTTGTTTGAAGACCGTGACTTGGCCTAATTTACCGGCAACGGGACCAGGAAGTCGATTGTCGCCCGGAGTTTGCAGTGGGCAACCTCCGGGCGATGTTGTTAGTCTAAGTTTATCGGAGTCGGGCTGAATTCATCGACCGGCGTCGTTAACACGGTCTTGTTAGACGACCCTCACATCAGCTACGATCCGGACGGGGAGCGGTTCCGTGAGTTCCAACCCAACCCAGACTGCAAAAAGTTACTTGAACAGTATGCCACTCGCTAAGTGGGGTGCCATTCTCGGGTCAGTTGTGGCTTCGGTGTGCCTTGCCCTGATGTTTCCGCTTTTGTACCTGTTCATCGACTTGCTCGCCTCGCAAGGCCGAGCGCCCACTTACACTTCGGTCCCTGCCAACAGTCAACAGCACTTCCGGGAAGAATGGATCAACGTCCTGTCGCAAGACGCCGAAATCGCGGAGCGACTGCTTCAAATTCGCCCCGTACCACCCGCATCCGCAACAACATCCTCTTGGGAATGGGACGCGCGCTGGCAAGCCAGCAACTCCGTTTATCTTTCCCGTAAAATTGGCCCCGACGCTGCCGAGTTGTACCACCCGCTCGACCGAACCGGGTCGAACAGCACTGCCGACACCCATGACGAATTCGGCATGTTGAGTTTGGTAGTGCGGGAACGCGGTCACTGGGCCGGGAGTTTATTGGCGTGGTTGGCATCCTGGAACACCTGGACTTGGAAACCGACACTGGCGGATTCCGCCAATCGGCACTATCTGACTGGGCTTTTCCTCATCGCGTTCCTGCTCGTCGTTGTGCGCGGCGTTGCGATGTACATCACTTCGTACTGTTCCACCTTTGCGACGATCGACGCCGCAACCCGGTTGCGACGTGCCGTTTACACCCATGCCCAACGACTATCCGCAGTGGCGATTCGCCCGGACCTTCAATCCGAAGCGGGCGAAATCGTGACCCGCCGCGTCGATCAGATTCAAGAAGGTCTGGTGGCGAGTTTGTCGGGTGCCGTTCGTGGACCTGTCATCGTCCTCTTGCTCACGGTGTTCCTCTTTGCGGAGCATTTTAAGTTAACTGTTGTACTCGTGGCGCTCTCGCTGATTGTGTGGCTGTTGGCCGGTCAAGCGGCAACGTGGTTCCGCCGGGACGCCCGTCTCGCGGGACGTCGTGCCGAAGCGCGGCTCGGCATGATGCGCGAATCGCTTTCCCGTATGCAGTTGGCAAAAGCCTATCTGATGGAGCGGTTCATACAAACGCGATTTGAACGGCATCTCTCGGACCTGTCGAAATCAGTACGGCGGCGACAACGGGGTGACACGCTATCCCGGCCAACACTGCTAACGATTGTGAAACTGGCGGCCTTGGGGATGCTGTTTCTGGCCGGTCGAGTGGTCTTAGTCGGAGAGATGTCCGTCGCCGGATTGATTCTGAAGTGTGCGTGTTTAGCGACTTTGGTGATTACCATCAGTCGTTGGATTGCGGCCCGTGTTCGGGTACGTAAAGCAAACGACGCCGCTGCGGATGTCTTCGAGTTTCTTGACCGCCGTGCCGATGTGGGGCAATCGATCGACGCCGAATTCCTGCCGCCGCTGACGAAGAAATTGGAATTCGTTTACGTCAGCTTGCGGGAACTCGGGACCGGACGAATGCTGTTGGAAAAAGTATCGTTCGTGTTGCCGGCCGGGAGCAAAACCGCGATCGTTGCGATCGACCCGGACGAAGGGTATGCACTGGCTTACGTGTTGACGCGGTTCCTAGACCCGAGCGCAGGCGAAATCCGAGTCGATGGTAAAAACACCCGCTGGGTGACTTACGAATCCGTGCGGATGCAAATTGCCATCGTGCTGGAACAGTCGTTGACCTTCAGTGATACGGTTGCCAACAACATTGGGTGTGGCGAGCCTAGCTTCACGCTGCCGCAGATAATCGAAGCGGCCAAAATGGCTCACGTGCATCAATTTGTACAGCGGCTGTCGTATGGTTACGAAACGCCAATTGGTGATGCCGGACTGGCGTTAAGCATCGGGGAGCGGTACCGAATTGCACTGGCTCGGGCCATCCTGCGTGACCCCTCGGTGATGATTCTTGAAGAACCACTTGAGACAATTGATGCCGATAGTCTCGTGTTAATTGACGACACGCTCGCCCGCATTCAACCGAATCGCACGCTGATATTCCTGGCCAGACGGCCGACCACTGTGAAGACCGCAGACCGGGTTTTTGTGCTCCAAGACGGGAAGCTGATCGCAAGCGGAAGCCACCAAGATTTACTCGGATCAAGCGACCTGTACCGGGCGCTCCACTTCAAGCAAAACTTGGCCGCTGGTACGGTGTGAACGGACCAGATTTTTAGACAGGATTGACAGGATTGACAGGATTGACAGGATTTAACAGGATTGATGAAACCGGATTTGAAATCCTGTTTGATCCTGTCAATCCTGTCTAAATTCTTCTTGGTCGATCGTATGAGGCGAGAATGAATCTGGATCATGAATTGCGCGAAGCCCTAGCAGCAGTGGCGTTAGCAGGCGAGTACGCCCGGCGCGAGTATGAAGCCTTCAAACCGATCCCGAACGCCGCCGCGAGCATTAGCACCCATGTCGATCATGAAGCCCAGCAAATCATCCTGCGACACCTTCGCACGGCGTTCCCCGATGATGGCATTTGTGCCGAAGAGAAAACACCGTTAGCCGAGAGCGCACCGAACAACACGCACCGTGTTTGGGTGGTCGATCCGATTGACGGGACGCGGGGATTCGCCATGAAAAATGGCGAGTTCTCCGTAATGGTCGGCTTCACCGTGAATCAGATCGCAGTGTTAGGCGTTGTTCTAGAACCGATTCTGCACCGCACGACCTATGCCGCACAGGGGCAAGGGTGCTGGGTGAAAGTGGGCGAAGAAGTACCGCGACAATGCTATGTCACTGCTGAACGCAACCTCGTAAAGTCAGTTCTCACGCAAAGTCACAGCAAGCCAGGACAGCCACCGAAATCGGTCGTCACGTCCCTTCAACCAGTACAGATTATCGAAACGTATTCCGCCGGCATCAAGTTGGCGATGGTGGCACGGGGCGAGGTGGAAATGTACGTCAACGACTACCGCAACTTCCATGATTGGGACATTTGCGCCGGTCACATTTTGGTCGAAGAGGCAGGTGGCCGGGTGAGCCTGTTCAACGGCCAACCCGTGACCTATGGTGGCATCGGCGCCAAACAACGTCGTGGGATGGTGGCCACGAACGGCCACATTCACAGCGAAGTCGTGGACCGGCTTGCAACGATTTGATGTTTCATTTCTGCGATGGGTGGACATCAAGGCAGACAATTTTCGTGTCATCACGCAAGTAAATCCGTCCATCGACAAGTACCGGAAGTGCCCAACATTTGCTCCCGGTTAACACGCCGGGAACTTGCCCACGAAACCGGAATTCCTTCGGGTCCGCATCGGCCAGGAAGAGTGTCCCCGTTTGCGTGAGGCCAATCAGGTGCTGGTCCGCGAGGATCAGATTCCCTTTGGCCAATTGCTTGTTCGCGTCGTCACGTGCTTCCCAGTCTGGAACGACTTCACCCTTCCGCAGGTTTACGCACTTCAATTCACTGCCGTCATACCCGTACAGATAACCGTCACGATAAACGCAATTCGCGTGGTGGTTCTGCATCACGCGGTTCGCCCGGAAATAGACCTGCTCCGCACGCACATCACTCGCATCCGGCTGGAGGCGAAACAGCGCACACCCCTTCGAGTACGACGACGACACGAACAGGTAATCGTCGATCACCAGTGGCGTGGCGATGTTGCCTTGAAACTGCGTGGCCCACGGTTTTTCCCAAAGCTGCGCGCCGTCTTCCAACCGCACACTGACGATCTTCGATCCGCCGATTGCGACGACTTGTTTGATGCCGCCCGTGACCGCGATCGTCGGGGAACTATAGCCATCAGGATCGTTGCCCGCCCTCCAACGGAGTTCGCCTGATTGCCGATCAAATGCTACGAGCATCCCACTTTTCCCACCCGGTTGGACGATCACCAATGACCCGTCCACCAAGGGCGAACGGGCGACACCCCAGTTGGGTAACTTCGCGTCGAATTCCGCTAACAGATCGTATTCCCACGCAACAACCGGCGTACCGCCTGCCACCGCTGGAGTGTCGATTGCCAGTAACTTGCCGATTGTCCCGATACTGAAAACACGGTTGCCGACGACCGACACCGTAGCACGCGGACCGTTGGCAAAGTTGCGGTCGATGCCGTCGTAGTTCACCGGGTTTTCATGCGTCCAGAGTTGTTGACCACTGGTGGCATCCAGGCACAAAATTCGTTCAAGGCCGCCCTGATAATCTTGCGTGTAGACGCGCCCGTTCACGACAGCAAATGACGAATGACCGCCGCCACATGGCATCGACCAAAGCACGGTCGGCGGCTGTTTGTCCCAGTCCGTTCGCAGTGGACTTGCGGGTGCCCGGCCATCGCGTGTCGGGCCGAGCCATTGCGGCCAACCGTTCGTCGAGTTGTTGACACGCACGCTCAACTTCGCCGAGTCCAACGCGGTCAGTTCGGCTTCGTTGACTGTTTCCCGATCGAACCAATGTGGCTTCACCCGTTGGACGTAAACGTACCCGCCGATCCCCACGATGAGCAGAAATCCCACAACAAGAAGAACCGCTCGCTGCGAGCGGTTCTTCGATTCGACCGGGCGGGCTGACATCAAAATGCTCCAAACAGGTCACCACGAATTACACGAATCCCACGAATGAAACAGCAGAACCAATTGAGAGCAAGGAATCAAAACCAGTTGTAGATGATGGCGGTTGCGAATCTTGATTTCATTCGTCCGATTCGTGTGATTCGTGGTTTCAAACGTCTGCCGCGATCACTTCGAGTGATTCCCGTGCCGCCGCGATGGTTTCCGTAATGTGGTCGTCGGTCATCGCTGCACTAATGAAGGCAGCTTCAAACTGACTGCACGGGAGATAAATTCCCCGGTCCATCATCGCCCAGAAGAACCGAGCAAATTTGGTGGTGTCACTCTTCAATGCGGAGTGGTAGTTGGTCACTGCGTTGTCGGTGAAGAACAATGTCCACATGCTTCCGACGCGGTTGATGGTGTGTGACACCGCGTTGGCAGTGGCCGCTTTTTCGAGTCCTGCAACCAGACTTGCGCCGATTGTGTCGAGTCTGGCGTAAGGTGGATTTTGTTTCAGCAGCTTCAGTGTGGTGATACCGGCCGCCATTGCGACCGGGTTGCCGGAGAGCGTGCCGGCTTGGAAAATCGGCCCACTTGGCATGACCTTTTTCATAACATCGGCCCGCCCGCCGTAGGCACCGACGGGGTAACCGCCGCCGATGATTTTCCCGAGTGCCGTCATGTCCGGTAGGTCGCCGTAGAGTTGTTGAGCACCTCCGTAAGCGAGGCGGAACCCGGTCATGACTTCGTCGTAAATCAGCAGCGCGCCATGATGGTGGGTGAGGCGGCGCAGTTCCTTGCGGAACTCGGGCGTCGGTTCGATCAGCCCCATGTTCCCGACGACGGGTTCCAGCATCACGCAGGCGATTTGGTCACCTTTCGCCTGAAAGACTTGCGTCAATTCTTCCACGTCGTTGAACTGCAAAACCAGCGTATCTTTGGTGCAACCGATCGGCACGCCGGGGCTGTTCGGCACGCCCAACGTCAACGCACTCGACCCGGCGGAGACGAGTAGCGAATCGACGTGGCCGTGGTAGCATCCGGCGAATTTGATGATGAGGTCGCGCCCCGTTGCCCCGCGTGCCACACGAATGGCCGACATTGCCGCTTCGGTGCCGCTGGACGTGAACCGCACCATGTCGATGGACGGCACCGCTTCGACGACCATCTCCGCGAGTTCGCTTTCGAGTTCACACGGTGCCCCATAACTGGTCCCGTTTCGCGCTGCCGCTACCGTCGCTTCGATCACGGCGGGGTGGGCGTGGCCGAGGATCATTGGCCCCCAGGAACCGATGAAGTCGAGATAGCGGTTGCCGTCGAGGTCATACAGGTACGGGCCTTCGGCACGCTGAATGAAAATCGGCGACCCGCCGACCGCACCGAACGCGCGGGCCGGGCTGTTGACACCGCCGGGGATGACCGATTTGGATCTGGCGAACGCTTCAAGGGAACGGGGGCGTGAACGAGTCGTCACCACATCACCAAGCATGAAAAACTCCGGAAACTTACTTGTTAGACAACGTTTCGAGCAACTTCTTGGCGCGGGCTACGATGGCTTTGATCGCATCAGTGGGTTCATCGTCGTAGAGCAAAAGAATGTCGCGGCAGGGGTTCCCGAGCGCGCGTCGTTTCACGGCATCTATGGCCCCGGTTTTGGCTTCCTCTTCAAATCCGGTGATGCGAGTTTGAAGCAACACGGTCCGTTTTTCCGTGTCGTTCTCGTCGGCTTTGGCCATCTTTAGTTGACCGTTTTTTTGCGCTGCAATCAACCACCAGATTCTTTGATCGGCTTCTTTCTCGGTTTGCGTTTGAAGCCTTTCCCAGGTCGAGCGGGCTTTCACTTTGTCATCGAATTTCTCGAGTAGTAAGGCCCGAATCGCCTGATGTTCCGGGTTGCCCGGCTCTAGTGTCAGCAGGACTTCGTGGGTCCGGGCCGTCTCGATTTGGGCGTTCAAGTTCTTCAGCGTTTCCGGCACCACTTGTTGAATTTCCCGAATCCGCTTCTCGGCGACCCACCCGAGTCGCGCTTTATTGGCTTCGTCTTCGGCGGGGAGTTTCGCCATGTCGATCGTCGGCGATTTGTCTTTGATGCTGGACCAGAGTTCGGCGGCTCGCTTTAACTCGCCACTCTTCTCGTAATCCGCCGCCTGAAGAGCGAGATTATACGCGGCTTCGTCGAATCCTTCGGAGTTGTTGGCGAGTGCCTTGCTGCCAAACCGCTTCATCAGAATCCGCTCGGTTTCGCGGGCTTTCTCATCACGAAAAAGGGTACGGGCTTTTTCGATCACCGGGTCCGACGTATTGCCATGCGTTTTCAAAAACGCTTCGACCGCTTCCAACTTTCCCGTTGGCGTAGCGGCTTCGACGCGGGTGAATGCGGCAGCGGGCGTCTCGGCGGCGAAGAAGTTGCCGGTGAACAGGTAAACGCCAATTGCGATCACAGCCAATAACAATGCCCCAAGACCGAGTGCCTTGGGCCACGTTTGCTTAGAAAATGGTTTCGGTTTCTTCTTGCGTTTCTTTTTGTCACCGGCCCGTAGAGACCGTGCGGCATCTTTCTCTTCATCGCTTAATGGCTTTTCGCCAACGGGGCGATCCATCCGTCTGGCGTTAGCGACCTCGGCCCCAACGCTTTGTTGGCTTTGCACCTTTTGTTCGAT
>JAYSXU010000514.1:0-12011 GCA_043716965.1 Fimbriiglobus sp. | reverse complement strand
GTTCTGATTGTAGCCCCAAACAGATTGTTGCGAAAGGAGCGCTCGTCTGTCGTCAGGATGATTCTGGCCGGATGCCTATTCGGAACGGGTCGTTGGGTTGCAGAATCAGCGTGGCTTCGGCAGTGACGTGGGCGATGCCGGTGATGGTGGGGAGGACGTGGTGGTTGGTACCGGGTTGGTAGCTTGCCTCAAAGATGGTGCCGAGGATGCTTTCTTGGCGCCAGATCTCACCGGGGTGCAGCTTGCCGCTTGCGGCGAGGCAGGCGAGTTTGGCGCTGGTGCCGGTGCCGCACGGACTGCGGTCGTAGGCTTTGCCGGGGCAGAGGACGAAGTTGCGGCTGTGGTTGTTCGGGTTCTGCGGCGGGCCGAACAGTTCTACGTGGTCGATCAACGCCCCGTTGATGCCGGTGATGTGGTTCGCCTCCAGCGCTTGGCGAATCTCCCAGGTGAAAGCCGTGAGGCGTTCGACGTTTTTTAAGTCCAACACTTCCGCGTGATCGCTCACTAGAAAGAACCAGTTGCCGCCCCACGCGATGTCCCCCGTCACCGTGCCGTGGCCTTCGACCGGAACCGTGACCGATGCGGCGTGGCGATAACTCGACACGTTGCAAACGCTCACGCGGCCATCGGGGTGCAGAGTTGCGGTCACATCGCCGACGGTTGTTTCAATGTGGTGCGCACCGGCAGTGATTCGCCCAATGTGCGCCAGCGTGACAATGAGTCCGATGGTGCCATGTCCACACATGCCCAGCGTGCCGACGTTATTGAAGAAAATGACCCCACACGCGACGGTAGGGTCCACGGGTTCGCACAGTAGTGCCCCGACCAACACATCGGAGCCACGCGGTTCATTGACGACGGTGGAGCGGAAATCATCATGGCGCGCCGCGAAAATGTTGGCACGGTCTGCCATCGAACCGCTGCCCAAATCCGGGCCACCCGCAATGACCACGCGCGTCGGTTCGCCGCCCGTGTGCGAATCAATGACCTGGATTTTCTGTGATGGAACCAAGTTCATAAATCCTTTCACCACGGAGGGCACGGAGAGCCACAGAGTAAGACTAATCCATTTTATTTCTTCTCCGTGGCTCTCCGTGCCCTCTGTGGTGAAATGTCTTGTTGTTGCTTCGGGCGGGTCAAAATGGCTTGGCGGATGATGCCCAGAACCTGGTCGCGTTCTTCGCCCACGATCGGCAGGCGGGGGGCGCGGGTGAGTTCGGTGCCGTAGCCGCATTCGGCGCTGGCGAGCTTGATGTATTGCACCAGTTTGACGTGCGTGTCGAGGTGCAGTAGCGGCGTGTACCAACGATAAACGTCGAGGGCTTCTTTCCACTTCCCGGCAGCGGTCAAATCCCAGATCAGGCGGTTCTCGGCGGGGAAGGCGTTGACCAGACCGCTGACCCAGCCGACCGCACCGAGCATCAGGCATTCCAGGAACAGGTCATCGACGCCCGCGAAAATCACGTACCGCTCGCCGGTCAGGTTGATGATGTCGGTGATGCGGCGCGGGTTGTCCGAGGATTCCTTGATGCACGCGAACTTCGGCTCGTCGGCCATTTCGACGAACATCTCGGGCGTGATGTCCACTTTGTACGCGGGCGGGTTGTTGTACACCATGATCGGCAACGGCGTCACCTTGGCCACGGCGCGGAAGTGCGTGATCGTCTCGCGCGGGTCGGACTTGTAGACCATCGGCGGCAGAACCATCAGCCCGTCGGCGCCGAGCTTCGCCGCATCGGTCGCCCAACGGCACGCCTGGGGAGTTGTATACTCCGCCACCCCAGTCAGCACCGGCACCCGCTTGTTGATGAACTCGACGCTAGCCTTCAGGAGATCCTTCTTTTCGTCCAGTTCGAGCGTGGTGTTTTCTCCCACGCTGCCCATCATCACGAACCCGTGAACCCCCGCCGCCAGCATCGCATCAATGTGCTGAAGCGTCCCCGGAATGTTCAACGACTCGTCGGCATGAAACTGCGTACAAACCGCCGGATAAACTCCCCGCCAATTCACAGCCGCCATAACAACCCCTCCCTCAACTGAAAGCCCAAGAATGACAGACAGTGTAGAGCGATGGGGTGGTCGGGGCTAGCGAATGCGGGCGGGGAAGCTCTAACTGGACGTGGCAAGATGGTGATGGCGTTATTCGGCGTGAATGTCCTCGGCACTGGTTACAGTTGAGTTGAAAGGGCTGAGCCAAGACTTGTGACCGCATAATTCGCATTTTAACTTGTAGGGGCCATCACGCTCACCATCGAGTATGCCTTGCTCGAACAAGAGGTCGGTACGTCCCTCGCTCCATGCGTCGGCCCAGTCAACTGCGAAGTCGGTAAACTCAACATGGCATGTTGGACACTGAATGCACTTGACTTCCTTACGAAATGCTTGCGCGTTCGCTTCACGTATCGCTACTAAGTCGATGTCAGAAACGTGCTTCCGCTTCTTGTTGCTAGAACTCATAATACACTCTGCTGAGCGATCCTTTTTAGACTCGAAAACCAGGACAGATCCACGCCCTAAACCAAAGCCATTACGCTGCGTCCACGACTCGCCTAATCGCAAGCAATATCTTTTTGCGGTGCTTGCTCGTGACGACTTTGGGATGCAGTTGTCGCTTGATCGCAACGTGGACATACGGTTTCGCGTCGGCGTCGATTCGCCCCTCATCCAGTAGTTGGCCGAGGGCTGTGGCAATGACGGTGGTATCGAGCGTCAACATGTCGCAGTCGTCGGCCAAGAACGACTCGTCAGGGCTTGCGAGATCACGCTCGATGCTTGCGTCCGAGCAAAGTTGATCGTTGTATTTCTCCAATTGATCGCCTTGCATGATCCAAGCCAAACACGCGGTCAGATTTGCCTCTTTGTTTTGTTCACGCCACACTCGGAACTCGTAATACGCATCATGGCCTTCGTCACTACCAAAGGGGGCTTCCTCGTCCACGCAGTCCCAAAGAACTTTTTCCGTCATGAGTTCTCGCGCACACGGGTGTGCGGTTTCGGGGTCGTTGAACGGGTCGTGGTCACTCATGAATAGGACACCAACGTGAAGAGAGGCTTCCGAACCACTGACGTCTTTCAAATCGCCAACTATTCTGACCCCTGCCCGTGGAGTGTCAACGGAAATCTCTCGTGCCCTGCATTTTCAGGTAGGCGTCACGAAAGTTGGTGGGAACTTTGGTCACTTTGCGAACAGACCGGGTTTTCAACCCCACCGGGGTTGTTCCCTTAGCCCAGGGTGGCAGCCTCCCAGGGTAACGGACCGTTGGTCCGCAACCCTGGGCTATGGGAACTTCCCCCGAACGGGCAGGGCTTCCGAGGTCGTCAACTGAATCGCTACAGTCTATCTTTACTGGGTTTATGGATGTCCTCTGGGGATGCACGGATGCTGCCAGCGGCTTTCGCTCCGTTTGAGATGCAACGGCCGATCGGTGTCATGGCACGAGCGATCGTGGAGCGGTTCTTCGAGCCGGAACACCGGGATGAATTGTTTCGACAGACGGCACGCGAGCAGTATCAGCTTTTTCCTGACTCGACAACACGGAACGATCCAAGGATGCTTGCGAGGCGAACGGCGATCCGTCGGCGACCGCGTGCGAGATCGACACGCGGTGCTACCCGGAGGCGGCGGCGGCGTTTGCGTACTGCATGGCGTTGATGGCGGCGAATGGCGTGGCGGTCTTGAAGGCGGCCATCCGCGCCGCTCGTGGCGAAAAGGAAGCCGGCGAGATGTCGGCCTACGACATGGTTCTCGAGATCAAACAAGTCTACGCGGGCATGATGATCGCGCGGCCACCCGAGGACTGGACGATCGTCCGCGAACGGACCGCCGCGCAACTCGCGGCCCTGTTGAACGAAATCGCACCTCATCTGGATCTCGACCTGTACCGCAAAAGCAAGCGAGGCCCGAAGAAACCGCCACCCAAGAAGGATCAATACCGCAACGGAGGCCATATCTCAACGTTCAAACTACTCTATGACAAAAAGCAATGACCTCGGAAACCCTGCCCCCGTGGGGTTGAAGCATCTAGCGGAACCACCGCTCGTATTCTCGCGTCTCATCTGGTAATCTGCTGGTAATCCTTTTTCGCTGTTTTGCTGGTCCTGCCAATGCCATCTGAAGCTGAACATCATCCCGTTGATCGGCGTAAGTTTTTGCGGGCCACCACGGCGGCGGCAGCGGGGGCGATCGCGCTTTCGGCGAAAAGTTACGCCGCCGTGCCGGGGGCGAACGAGCGGGTACGCATCGGGTTTCTGGGGTGTGGCGGGCGGGCGCAGGCGCACATTCACCTGATTCAACGGCTGGCGCTGGAGACGAACGGCGTGGCGGCGGTTGCGGTGTGTGATGTGTGGGACGGGTTGGAAGAGGAGTACGAACAAAGCTTCGGCGGCAAGACGACGCGGCGGAAGTATTCGCAGGGGTTGCACCCGTCGGCGGTCAAGTGCGGGCTGGACCCGGCGGACAAAAAGCACGTCGTGAAGGACTATCGCCGCGTGTTGGATTTGAAGGACGTGGACGCCGTCTGCATTGCAACGCCGGACCATTGGCACGCCCGCATGACGCTCGACGCCGCCGCTGCGGGCAAAGATGTTTACTGCGAAAAGCCGATGACGAGCACGCCGACGGAAGCACTCGCGGTGGTGGACGCGATGATGAAGCACAACCGCGTGATGACCGTGGGCGTGCAATCGCTCGCCGACCCGGTTTGGCGGGCCGCGAACGACTGGCTTCGCACCGGGCGACTCGGGGCGGTCGCGCATATGTCGGCGGGGGTGTTCCGCAACGACATTCGCGGGCAGTGGCGATTTTACCGGCTCGTGAAGAGCATGACGCCACGAACCGTCGATTGGGATTTGTTCCTCGGCCATCAATTCGACGTGGCCGGCACCAAGCTCGGTCCCACGCCAACTGAGCAACCCTTCGACCGTGCCGTGTTCGCCCAATGGCGCTGCTACTCGCCGTTCAGTGGCGGGCCGTTCACAGATTTATTCGTGCATCAAGTCTCCCGGTTGTTGGTCGCGGGTGGGTTGAAGTTCCCGAATCGGGTGACGGGTGGAGGCGGGCTGTATCACGAGTTGGATGGCCGTACCGTGCCGGATGTCGGTACCATCGTGGCCGACTTCGACAGTTCGCAAATGGTCATCACGGGTTCGACGGCCAGCGCGTACCCGCAAGAAGAAATCATTCGCGGACGACTGGGAGCAATGAAGTTCGTGCGGGGCGGTTTCCAGGTCATCGCCGATAACCCCGCCGGTGGAAACAGCGTTCCACCAAGCGAGTTCGTCAAGGTCGAAGCACCCGCCAACGAGACGGAGGCGTTGTGGCTGAACTTCCTCGACTGCGTGAAACGCCTTGACCGCAACACCCTCAGCCCCCCCGAAATCGGCGCCGCTGCCGCCACCATCGTGGCGATGGCCCAACAAAGCAACCGCGAAGGCCGCGCGTTGGGCTGGGACGCCGAACAGCGAGTGGTGGGTGATGTGGTGATGCGGCCTGTGAACAACACTCGCGCGAACGACCTGCAACCGCCCGAGTACATGAAACTGGCCGGTGAGTGGAAAGAGGCGGAGTAAAACCCCAGAAGCCCATGCACAATCGTGCAGGGGCTTCCGCTACCTCACTTCACAAAACCCGTATACTTGCAGTTCAAACCACCCAGGACTGTGGCCGTTGAACACCGATGATTTTCACCGAAGTTGCGTTTCTCGCGTTCATGCTCGTTGTTTTGCCGCTCTATTTTGTCCTGCCACTGCGCGGGCAAAATGTGATGCTTCTCGTAGCGAGTTACGTCTTCTACGGGTGGTGGGATTGGCGATTTCTCTTCTTGCTGTTCTTCTCCACGGTGCTGGATTACGGCATCGGGCTTGTGCTGACCGCCAAGCGATTTGACAACTACCGGCAGTTGATTCTCGTACTCAGCATCACGACCCAGTTGGTTCTGCTGGGCGTGTTCAAGTATTACAATTTCTTCGCCACGTCGTTTGCGTTACTGTTGGAGCAGTTTGGGGTTGTGGCCTCGCCGCTGTTGTTGAACGTGGCACTCCCGGTCGGCATCTCGTTTTACACGTTCCACACGATTAGTTACACGGTTGATATTTACCGGCGGATCTCGAAGCCGACGACGGACTTCATCGGCTTCGCCCTGTTCATCAGCTTCTTTCCGCAACTCGTGGCGGGGCCGATCGCGCGCGCGAGCCACCTCCTGCCGCAATGTTTGCGGGAACGAACCGTGACCCGACAGGGTTGGTACGAGGGGAGTTATCTGTTCTTGTGGGGGTTGTTCAAGAAGGTCGTCGTGGCGGACAACTTTGCGGTGATCGTGAACCGGGGCTTCGACAACCCGGACCAACTGAACGCTTTCACGGCGCTGTGCGTGGTCTATGCGTTCGCCTGGCAAATCTACTGCGACTTCTCGGGCTACACGGACATGGCGCGAGGGATCTCAATGTGGATGGGGTTCGACCTCCAGGTGAATTTCAACGTGCCGTATTTGGCGGTGGACCCGAGCGATTTCTGGCAGCGCTGGCACATCAGCCTTTCGACTTGGTTGCGCGACTACCTGTACATTCCGCTGGGTGGCAACCGACTGGGTGTCGCCCGGACTTACGTGAACTTAATGTTCACGATGCTCATCGGGGGCCTCTGGCACGGGGCGAGTTGGACGTTCGTCTTGTGGGGGTTTTACCACGGCTTGCTGTTGTGCGTCTACCGTCTGGTGGCGCCAGATTTAACGACCCGTCTCGCCCGTTCGTTCTGGAAACGGAGCCTGCACCAGGTCTGGTTCTTCCACCTCGTCTGCCTCAGTTGGCTGCTGTTTCGTGCCCAGTCGGTGGAGCAACTTCGGGGCATCTGGGCGGCGTTTTTGCGGTCGCCGAAACTCGACCTCGGCACCACGGCACGCCTCGGGTTGGCCTTCCCCGTGTTCGCGGTGGAGTACCTCGTCTACCGGCACCGAGATCAAGTCGCGTTCCTAAAAGTCGTCCCGTGGCCACTCCGCGCCGTCGTCTACGTCGGCCTGTATTGGGCGCTGATTAGCCTCGGCAAGTGGACCGGCGAAGGCTTCATCTACTTCCAGTTTTGACGACCACCAACTAGGAGTCGAGGAAAATACCATGAACCCAGGTTCCCGGATTCCGAAAGCGGCGGTTCTCGCGGCCCTATTGGTGGCCGGTTCGGAGGTTCTGTTCCTGGGCACGACCGAACCGCTAACCGGCTTGCCGTACCTGCAACCGACCGCCGATGACGCGATCCTTGTGGCCAAGCAAAAGCTAATCCCACGCGCTGCCGGTCGGGTCGTCCTGATCGGGGATAGTTCCTGCACAATGGGGCTTCAACCGGACTTGCTCGAAGCCGAAACCGGCTTGCCCGCGGTCAACCTTGGTACCATTTCCACGATGACAATGGTAGGGTTTGCGGACCTAACGGGGCGGGTCTGTGACCTCGACCCCCTACCCAAGTTCGTTGTGTTCGTTGCGTTGCCACGCAGTTTTGAAGTCAGCGAACCGCAGGCCCACGACTATCAACTCGTGGGCCGCTACCTCACCGCCTACAATCGACGCAGTCCGGACTTCACGCCGACGCCCCGCGAGCAGTGGGAGTGGTTTGTCCGCAAGCACCGCGTCAACATGTTCCCGAACGAGTTCGGCGGGTCCTATCAGAAGTACGAACAGGCGTTGTCGAGCCAGGACGGCTGGTACCCGGAGCGAGGTCAGTACGCGCTCAAGCCGGGCGAGGTACGGGATCATTTTCGGCCGACCGAATTCGCCGGTCAGGGTCTAACCCGCATCGTGACGCTCTGCAAAACGAACCAGATTCCGCTGCTGGTCTGGTGGTCGCCGGCGCCAGCGGATTCCATCACCCCACGCTACGTGACAGGTGTCACAGACTACTCCGAACAGACGCACCGGGCGTTCCCCGGCGTCCTGTTTCCACGGGCCACGGTGCCGCGCTGGGATCCGAGTCGCTTCGGTACGGTCACCCACGTCACCCCGGACGGGGCGGCAATCAACACCCGCGAGTTAGCAGCGGCCATCAAACGCCTCGGGTGGAAGTGACCGCAGTCACTCCCCTCTGGCCAATGTGGCCAATGCCGCCCACGACCCGATTGCCGGGAACAATCCTGGCATCCTTAGGTCCGGTGGAACGAGGTCTTCTCCGCACTGACTGCGGCGAAGTCGATGTGACGAGACCAAAGTGTTAATTACCACTGCTGACGGCTGAAAAGTTGGGGGATGTGTCTGTTCAGCAAGGAGCCGGCAAACCCAAACCGGACGGACCACAAACCGTAGGTGTCGCTGTCGAGAACCAGAAACATCTCGAAGTCGTCCACGGAGTCGTTCGGTCGTCGTCCAAACTCGACACGCTCCAACATCCACGGTCCACGTGCCTCGAACCGTTCAGGACTGACGAATGCTGCTCAGTACACGAACAACGTGTTCGTGGCTCATTTGGATGCCCCTCAACCACGGCAAACGCCAAAAACCGTAGCCAATTCGTTGAATTGGCTACGGTCATCATTCGCTACGCGCAGTGAAACCCATCGCCTGTTACAGCTTACCCGCTTCTTTGTACATGACGCGCTTGCGGAGGGTGGGGTCGTACTTCTTCAGGGAGATGCGTTCTTTGCTGTTGTTGCGGTTCTTTTGCGTGAAATAGCAGTGGGCGCTCTCGCTGCTCACCAGCTTGATTGTGCCACGCGCTTCTTTACCCTTCGCCATCGGTCGATCCTCATCAATAAAATCTCGGTCCCGTCAGAAGATGCTCAATATAGCGGAGAGTGCCGTTGTCGCCGAGGGGTCTTTTTCGTGTTTCGCTTTGAGCGGGCAGTCCACGGGCCGGCTAAAGTCGGCGATCGACTTTTCACGCATCGCCTGTTTGTGTATTTGCCTGCTTTCAGTTGCCACCGCGTTACTTCGGCTCCGGCAGGCCACGGATGACGCGACCGCACTTGGCGGCAGTTTCGAGGGCTTTGTGGGCGTCCCACTGACGGCTGATGGGGAAGCGGAACGTGACGGTGTGCGGTTTCGGTTTGATGGGGTCGGTGATCTCGAAGTATTGCTCTTTCGTGAACGCATACGACTTCCCGGCGTCCGCATCGTGGAGCAATAATGCAACGGGCGATTCAGTCCAGACTTCCTTCAGCGGATCACCCGGTTTGCCACCACGCGGGGCAAAGAAAATGCGGCCATCGGAACCAGACACGAAGTAGCGATCCACACCACTAGCCGTCACGTAGAAATCGCCAGTTAAATTGCCCGTCCAACTCCCCGTCTCCGTCCACTTCGGCTTCCCTCCCTTTTCCGGCGACCGAGACGAATCCCAACGAGTGAGGCGTGATAACCCCTTCAGCCCCGGTTCGCCCACGTACCATTCATATTGGCCATTAGCAATGGGCCAGAAATCGAAGAAAACTGATCGGTAATCCGACGGCGTCAACCGCAACATCGTTGCTCCCTGCCATCCGAAAGGGCCAGCTTCGTGTACAAAGCCACTTGAATAGTCATTGTCAGGGCGGGGAATTTTGTTCGGTAGAGACGTGAGCTTGCCATTCATTTTTTTGACATCGTCGAGTAGTGGTGAACCAATTAAAATGCTCTGCCGGAACGGCTCTAAGCCTGAGTTGTTCGAGTTATCATAACTCACTTAGCGAAATCGTGTCCGATCAACATGCCAGCGGTGGAAAATGGATTGGAATGCAGTATTTTCCATTGCAGGGTTTATGTATGCAATTGGTTTACTATTTCCTGATACATCTTGGTAAACCAGATTGACATTTTCCTGACCGTTCAAGTTTGGCGCATCCCGAGAATGTCGGTTCGGTGAGATAAAGACCTGCCCACCTGACACCGCCGCCTGAATGAGCGGCTTCGTCAAATAAGTTGACTCGCCCTGAAGCTCACACGCAACCAGCAGAGCCAAAGTCGATATCGGAATGTAAATCATGTGTGATGACTCCCAATCATTCGTTTACGGTGGGCCCGGCAATGGAAAGCCAGTATACACATTTAAACTTTCTTCTGTATCCAAAGGCTCGTTTGCGACTGTCGGCTTATTTCGAAGCAAAAATCGTTTTCCGGCTAGATCGGAAATAATAAACCCCGCAACGGCGTTATCTTCCCAATCTTGATGACTCGTATAAGTTGTTCCATAACTTGGGTCGTAGTAAACACCGCTAATCTTCATCTGTGCGTGAACGAAAAACTTTGACAAAGGATTACTCGTGTTTTGTCCTAGAATGCCATCTTGAAGACGTGTCGCTTCTACAGGATTGCCCCACACATAGTCCCACACATTCAGTGGAGGTACTTTCGCCATCCAAAGACCTGGGATGTCGGGATTTCGCGACATGTTCTGCCACGGCCATGTTGCATTTCCACTACTGAAGTTACCGATGAAGTCCCAGTTATTAATTAACATATTCTCTCGCTGCGGCGCATTTGTACCAAATGCACCTACAAGTTTTTTGGATTGAAACTCCGCGAGTTGCATCTGCGTTTTACTGCCGGCTGCCTTTAGTGTATCTCCAAAGAGACGTGACCATGCGTAACAGTTGCCATCCTGACCGACAAGTAATGTTGGTGCGTCAGCGACCGTCGTGGTCCACTCTTTGTAGTAGTGCAGTGGCAGACCACTATATGCAGGATTGATGTGCTTGTCGGTTATCGCTCTCGTCTCGAAGTTCTTCCACGTCTGCGCGATCACCGTGGCATCGTCTGCGGCATTCACCGCAGCCGAGATCGGTACCGACAGGTGGATCAGAGTGTGATACAGCGGCGCCACAGTTGGCGCAGCCAGCGTCACGTACAGTTCGTTCACGCTCTTGCCCGCGTAGATGGGGTGGGACTCGACGGGGGTGCCGCGGCGGAGGACGAAGTGTAGTTCGGACGCGTCGCCGTACTGGACATAGTTCAGTAACGGGTTGTACGACGACAGGCCCGATACCGTCACCGTATCCCCGGTCCACGTCGCCAACTTCGGGAAGAACATACCACTGTATCCGTAAGCCTCGATCCACACGTTCCCGCTGCCCCCCGGTCCGGGGTACAACTCCGTCTCCACTTTGAACGTCGCGTTCCCCGTGATCGTGGAATCGCGGGGGTACGCGATCGGCAGGCTTAGGTCGCCCTGCTCCGGTTGGACGATCCCGTCCGCGTTGTTGTCAACGTACTGCGGCCCGCTCATCGGGTACTGCGGCGTGCCGGGGTCGGCGGCGATGCGGATCACCGGCCCGAGGTACTCGACCTGCGTGACCACCGCCTTCGAGATCACTTCCACGTCGTCGTAACCGTCGCCACCACCGTCGCCGCCGCCCGACCCGGACGGCGCTGAGCCGGCGGTTTGCGGACCGGAACCGGGCACGGTCCCGACGCCCGGCCGGAAGAACGACGGGATCTCGTTCGACTTCATCAAGGTCGGCACGGGGGCCGTGTCCCCCTGCAGGGTCGCGCGGCTGAAGGGCTGCGAGACCGCCTCGTCCACGAACCCGCCACCGGTTCCGAGCGTGATGAACGGAGCGATGCGCCAATCGGACACACCCGCAGTTGGCGTGTTCGGCCCGGCCTCGAAATCGTCGAAGCCGGAGAACTGCCCCGCGGGGTTCGTGACGAACTCCCCCGCCGGACCGTTCGCGGCCTCGTCGTGCGCTTGGCCTAATAGAGCAACTGTGTCGGTTTCCGGCAAAGCGGTCGTCGCCGTGACCACGCCGAATCGCGGGTCGTCCGCCGGCGCTGGTATCGGTTGCGCCCGGTCGGACGCCATCGCACCCGCCAACAGCATGTCCATCAGGCTGCCCGCCGCTTGGCGGTCTTCGAGCGTAAACAGCCCGAGTCGAGACCGCCGATTGGTAAACGACTGAGTGTCGTGCAGAAAAGTCCGAAACCCACGGGCCGATTGGAGCGGTTGCATCGGGAGAATCCTTGCGTGAACTCCGTCTCACTTCGGCAGGCGTTTTAGCAGCCTTAAAACAAGGGTACTCGCAACCTGTTCAAGCGAGCAAGCTAAATTCCGGAATAGTTTG
>JAYSXU010000513.1:0-3956 GCA_043716965.1 Fimbriiglobus sp. | reverse complement strand
GCCGCTTCCTCCACCGCTTGCTCCAGTGTCCGACCGCGTTCAATCAGTTGTCGAACGTAGCTGACCAGGATCATATCATCCAACACTGCTACACCGGATAGCGCGATGAAGCCGACACCCGCCGAGATTGAAAACGGCATGTCCCGTAACCACAATGCGACGATGCCACCGACCCACGCAAACGGCACGCCGGTAAAGACGCGGAACGTGTCCATTACGTTGCCGTAAGTAGCATACAGCAACAGAAAAATCATCACGAGGGCAAGTGGCACGACGATCATCAACCGCAGACTGGCACGTTGCAACTGCTCAAACTGACCGCCGTAAGTAACGTGGTAGCGACCGGGTGGGAGTGTCACTTCCGCTTTCACTTTGCGTTGGACTTCCGCGACGAAACTGCCCAAATCCCGACCACGGATATTGCAAGTGATGGCGATGCGGCGCTGGCCCCATTCGCGGGTGATGGTGGAAGGGCCTTCGAGGATCGTGATGTCGGCTAACCGCGCCAGCGGAATGCGCTCCCCGGACTGCGTGGGGATTTCAATCTTGCCCACCGCTTCCGGGCTTTGCCGCCACTTTTCCGGCAATCGAACGATGAGAGGGAACCGCAATTGGCCTTCAATCACGTCGCCCATCGGCTTGGAACCGATGCTTTCAATCAGATCCAGGACCGCCCGAACCGGGATGCCATACCGGGCGATTTGGTCCTGCTTCACCTTCACTTGCAGAACCCGTTGCCCGGTGATTTGCTCGACGGACAAATCCGCCACACCTGGGATGGCTTTCATAACCTGTTCGATTTCACCCGCCTTGGCCTTCAACACTTCCAGGTCGTCCCCGAACAACAGCACCCCGAGGTCCGTGCGAATGCCGGTTTCCATCTCGCTGATTCGCATCTCGATCGGCTGTTCAAACGCGATTTTTTGACCGGGGATGCTACGCAATTCCTTCTCGACCAGTTCCGTGAGTTTCTCCTGGGTCTCTGCCTTAAGCCATTTGTGACGAGGCTTCAAGGTGATGTACATGTCCGTCAACTCAGTCCCCATCGGATCGGTTGCGATCTCGGCAGCCCCGATGCGACTCCAGACGTGTTGGACCTCGTCCGGAAACGCTTTGAGAATTGCAACCTCTAAAGCCGTGTTTCGCGCAACTGATTCTTCGAGGCTCGTTCCCGGTAAGCGGATGATGTTCAGTGCAATCGCGCCTTCGGACAGCTTCGGCACGAACTCCGACCCGAGGTTCGGCGCGATCATGCCGAACGCGACGAACAACACTGTCGCTGCGAAGACCATCACGGCGAGTTTGTGCCGCATCGTCAGCTTGAGGATCGGGACGTAGATCGCCTTGATGAGTCGCAGTAGTATGGGTTCACGATCGCTGATTTTCCGTGGCAACAACAAACTGGCCAGCGCCGGCATCAACGTCATCGACACCAGCATCGACCCGGCCAGGGCAAAGATCACGGTGAGGGCCATCGGGCGGAACAGTTTGCCTTCGACCCCTTCCAGTGTGAGGATCGGCAAGTAGACGATGAGGATGATGAGTTCCCCGAACAGCGTCGGTTTGCGAACCTCAATGGCGGCATCCCGAATTACCTCGGTTCGACTAAGACCTTCGGGGTTGTGCGCCAATCGCCGCACGCAATTCTCGATCATGACCACCGAGGAATCGACGATCATGCCGAAATCCAACGCGCCGAGTGACAACAGGCTGGCTGCGATGCCGAACCGCCACATGCCGGTGAAGGCAAACAACATCGACAATGGAATAGCCAGCGCCACAATGAACGCCGCCCGGAGATTGCCCAGGAACAGAAACAGCACCACCACGACGAACAGTCCGCCTTCAAACAAATTCGCCCGCACCGTCGCAATCACATAGTCCACCAACTCCGTCCGATCGTAAACAGGCTGCACTTGCACATTGGCTGGTAGCCCGAGTTTCACCTCGTCGAGTTTGGCCTTCAACGCGGACGTGACCTCGTGGCTATTCTCCCCCATCGTTAGGAACCCGAGACCCAGCACCACCTCGCCTTTGCCGTCGGCGGTGACCGCCCCGCGTCGGACTTCATGGCCGATCTTGACCTCGGCCACGTCCTGAATCCGGACCGGGACACCCTCTTTCGCCGCAATCTGGATTTGTCGAATCTGGTCGAGTGAAGATGTGCGACCCAGCCCTTGGACGAGCAACGAATTGCTGCCTTGGTCGATCACCCCGCCGCCGACGTTTTGGTTATTCTCCCGAAGTGCCGTCGTCACCTTGTCGAACGTGAACCCGTACTTTGCCAACAGAGTCGGGTCGATTCGCACTTGGTATTGTCGTTCATACCCGCCCCACGAGTTGACCTCCGCGACACCGCCCACCTTCCGCATCTGGGGCCGAATCACCCAATCATGGACCGTGCGTAGTTGGGTGGCGTCATCGCCTTTGCCGGAAACGACGTAGTGAAAGACTTCCCCTAACCCAGTGGACACCGGACCCAGCTTGGGCCGTTCCAATCCTTGCGGAAGTTGCACCGTCGAGAGCCGTTCGTTCACAAGTTGACGGGCAAAGTAGATGTCCGTGCCGTCCGCAAAGATGATGACGACTTGCGACAGGCCGAACTTCGAGATGGACCGCAATTGTTCGATCTTCGGGAGGCCATTCAGCGCTTGCTCGATTGGGAAAGTGATCTGCTGCTCGACCTCCTCCGGCCCGAGCGAAGGGGCAGTCGTGTTGATCTGAACTTGCACCGGCGTGGTGTCCGGAAACGCATCAATGTCAAGCTGCCGCATCGCCAACAGCCCACCCACCGCAGCCGCAACGGCACCCAGTATTACAAGCCAGCGGTAGCGGAGTGAGAAATCAATGAGCCAATACATAATAGTGGATAGTGATTAGTGGATAGTGGTTAGGAAAGAAGTGAAGCGAGTGACTTAAGTAGTCCACTCAGAATGCGGACAATTTCACAGATATTCGTAGTCAGTTCCATGTGAGCTGCCTCGATGATAAACCCCAGTCGTTGAGCGATTGTCACCTGTGTTTCGAGTTCTTGTAGCGATCTTCGTGCGATGTTTAGGAAGTGCATAAAATCTTTCGTTGTTGAACGACCTTGACCTTCAGCAATATTGCTAGGAATGGATACTGCCGCACGTCGCATTTGATTGGTCAGTCCGAACGTCTCAGTTTTAGGGAACGATTCTGTTATCTGATAAATCCTGACAACCAAGTCCATTGCCTTCTGCCACGCAATCAATTCCCGATAGTTTTGTACCGGCATCGCGGTGTCCTGAAAAAGTGGTTAGTGGAGAGTGGTTTGTGGACAGTAATAACGAGAATCCACTACCTAGACTTCCTCTCGCACTCTCAACTCACAACTCTTATCTATCCACTACTATCACTTGCCGCAGCATCCGGCGCCGAAGTTTGCACGGGAGAGTTCAGCTTGAAGAACGCCGCTGCCTTTGGTGACGATGACTTCGCCAGGTTGGAGGCCGGCGATAATCTCGGTTTGGGTCTCGGTCTTCACCCCGGTGCGGACTTTGCGGACGTAGAACACCTTCGGCGCGTCGTCTTGTAGGTAGTTTTTGTCGCGGACGAAGACTACGTTGCAACAGCCTTCCCATTGCACGGCATCGTTGGGCACGGAGACGACGGCGGGTTCCTCGCGGAGGATGATTTTGCCAGTGCCGAAGGTGTTCGCGCGCTGCTCGCCGTCGAGGTTGGGTAGGTCCACGCGAACCTTCACGGTGCGCGTTTTGGGATCGGCTTGAGTGCTGATCCACGCCAGTTTTCCGGTCAGTTCCTCGTTGCCCGAATCCGGAGTAAACCTAACAGGTTGGCCGAGCTTCAGTCGCCGCGCGTCTTCCCCGGAGACATCGAGTTTGATCCAGAGTTGGCGTGTATCCACCACTTCGTAAAGAATCCGGGCGCTATCCACCACTTCACCCGCCACGACATCCCGTGATACGATCACG
>JAYSXU010000512.1:0-1328 GCA_043716965.1 Fimbriiglobus sp. | reverse complement strand
GGAAGCCCGCGCGGTCCAAATCCGGGCCACACTCATTCGTTACGGGGTGAACGAATGTGGTGCCGCACTCGAAGCCGGTAAACCCACGCACGCAAAACGGGTCATTGCCCGACTCCACGAACGTGCCGTCCGCAACCCCCAACTCGCGCAATACGATGAAGCGGTCCAAGGCTGGATTAGTGCCGCCGAACACGCGGATCGTGGCGACTTCGTCGCGGCAAAAGAGCTTCTGACCAACGCCCGCCTTCGCTTGCAAGGCTTTCAGGCCAACGGCATTGACCACTACCTTGTCGAGGTTCATCAACGACACGAGCGCTTTCAGAAAGCGTTGCCGAAGCTGTACGCCAGCATTGAATCCCGTGACTGGAAAGATGTCGTGCAGCGGGGTGACGAAATCCTGGCCGTCGCGCCGGACCACCGGGAAGTGCGGAGTTTGCAAGCGAAAGCGTGGTCGGTGCTTCAACCGGGTTCTGGTGAATTGCCACGACTCCCGGTCAATGACCAACGTGACGTTCCGCTCGTTCTGGCTGCCGTGGGCGGTGCAGCCGTTGCGGGTGCCCTGCTCGCCTCGCACCACCGCCCGACTACGCCGTATGCCAGCAATCCTGCATCCAGTCTTTCGACTGCGAACCGACCGATCGTCAACCGCCACAGTACGGGTTCATCGCACGTGCCCGGCACGCCGCTCCCGAAGCGGTTTATCCTGTGGGTCGATGGCGTGGGCGGGTATTTGGTGTGCTTGAACTCCCGGATCACGTTCGGCCAAGCCATCGGCGAGGCCCCGGTTGATGTCCCCGTGTTCGCCGAAATGGGCCGCCTCCACGCCGAGATCACCCGCGACGCGGACGGCGGGTACATCGTCGAATCCGCGCGGGAAACCAGTGTGAACGGCCACGCCGTTCAGCGGGCGGTGCTGAGTACCAACGACCGCATCACGTTCGGCACGTCCTGCCAGTTCTTGTTCCACCGCCCGGTGTCCATCAGTTCAACGGTCCGCCTGGAAGTGGTCAGCGGCCACCGATTGCCGTGGGCGGTGGACGGCATCATCTTGATGGACCAAGCCCTGATCCTGGGCCTCGAAGATCAAGTTCACATCCCCCTTCAAGACGACAACTCGCCGAAAGTGATCCTGCACCGCACCCCCGACGGCCTTGCGGTGAAGTGTTCCGGGAAGTTCAAAATCGACAACCGCCCCTGCACCGACCGTGCCGACATCCCCCTCCCCAGCGTCCTCACGTCCGAAAGCTTCACCTTCGCCCTCGACCCCGTCGGGCCGAGAGTCTGACCACGGGTCGAATTGAGTTCCGGCCTCGACGAGCCGTGGAGTT
>JAYSXU010000511.1:0-3959 GCA_043716965.1 Fimbriiglobus sp. | reverse complement strand
CCTACGAATCGCGTCTGGCGATGGCGATTTTCTCCGGCGCAACCTTCATCGGACTATTGACCTTTCGCCGACTCAGTTGGACCATCCTTGGTAGACTTCGGTCTCGGGGGTACAACCAAAGCCACGCCCTGATTGTCGGTGCGGGTCGATTGGCACGGCGGACAGCCCGTTCACTCGAACACGCTTCCTGGATGGGCATCCAAACCGTTGCGTATGTCGATGACGAGGCACCGACCACGCCACTGGAGCGGGCGGTTCTCGGGCCAATTTCGGACCTCCCACGATTGGTTCACGACTTGCATATTGAACACGTCTTCATTGCGTTGCCGCTGAACCGCTATGCGGATGCACGAAAGGTGTTCGACACGCTTTCCCAGAGCATCGTGGACGTTCGCATCGTCGCGGATGTCCCCGCACTGACTGCACTTTCCCTGACAAGCAGTTCGCTCCACGGCATGACGTTCATCGGGCTTCGGGAAAGCCCCTATCACGGCCTCAACGTCGTTGTGAAACGGGTGATGGACATCGTGTTGTCCGTGATTGCACTCGCACTATTCGGCCCACTAATGGGGTTGATTGCGGGGCTGATCCGACTGACCAGTCCGGGCTGCGTGCTGTACCGGCAAGAGCGATGTTCGCTGAACGGCAAGCCGTTCCAGATGATGAAATTCCGCACCATGTGCAACAACGCCGAGAGTGGGACCGGCCCCATCATGGCAAAGTCGCATGACCCACGGCGGACTTATCTAGGGACGTTCCTTCGAGCCACGAACATGGATGAGTTGCCGCAACTCTTCAACGTGATTCGCGGCGAGATGAGTCTGGTGGGACCACGGCCCGAGCGACCGATCTTTGTGAACCAGTTCAAGAAAACCATCCCGAACTACATGGCCCGGCACGCGGTCAAATGCGGGATGACCGGGTGGGCACAGGTCAACGGCTGGCGTGGCAACTCGTCACTTCGCAAACGCATCCAATACGACCTCTACTACATCACGCACTGGAACCCCTGGTTTGATCTACGCATCATGCTGCTCACCGTCTGGACTATGCTGTTCGGCAAGCAACGCCATGCGTACTGAACAACCTCACCCTCGTGTTGCCGCTTCAACTCCCTTGGAGTTCAAAAGTTTGGAGCAATTCCCAAGGTTGACACCCGTGCTGCTGGATGAGGCTAACTGTGCGAAAGACGATTGAAATGACATCGGGCAGACGTGCAGCATTCGCCAATGAGTTGCCAAGTGACTTCGGGTTCCTCGGGTGTGCCAGCGTGATATGCGGTGGCTCTGTTCTGACGCCGGGTGCTCCGAGCAGTTGTTCTCGGAGTGAATGGAACCCGTCTTCTCCGCCAATGCACTCGATCAACACACCGTGACCTGAGAACAGTCGCGGCCTGCCAAAATGCAAAGTGATGGGCTTGAATTCCGAGTTCAAGAAACGGCGTTGCAGTTCGGATTGGGACAACTCAGCTATCTCATCCTCCCGACACAATGTGACGTGAGCCGGAATCAGTCGGCATTGAACAGGGTCGAGAACATGGCGGGCCGCTTCAATGTCGTCGGAGAGCAACCCGGCGACGTACATGCTAAGCTGCCGGCGAGTCGTGTGCATAAAACGAAGTCCAGTGTTCGACCTTGCGCATCATGCTACTCACCGTCTTGACGATGCTGTTCAGCTAACAACGCTATGCGTACTGAATTAGCAAGGGTGTCATTAAATCTATGCTGCCTTCGGCTAACCCCACTATAACTCCGTGGTCTGTCGAAGCGGCTTGGTCATAGATGAGGAACTGCACGATCCATCCGAGCCACGACGGTAACGGAGTGGTTCAAACAACCTCTCGTCTTACGCTGCCTCGTTATCACCACAGCGTATCGTGCGAGGCGGGTTGGGCCACTCCGTTACCGTCGTGGCTCGGAAAAGTCAGTCGGGAAGTACACTATCCCAACGCAGAAACATTTCAGAAACTGACACAGTTCACGGCGACGTGTTACTGAAAAATGATTCGGCGGCCCCAGACTGGTCATCGACTGGAACTCCAAGACGCAGTGGAAGTTGGAGAGTATCAGTATCCCATGAACACCGAAACAGGACGCACCACCGGCCACGAAACCTTTCCATTTCTGATGATGCGAACGCATGACCTAATTGCCGCTCAGCCTTGTTGATGGCGGCGGGGCGAAAATCCAGCACGCCAGCGACAGGCGGGACAACCGGGTAACGGTCTCGCACCCAGAGCTTGGCGTGTTCGATCGCTTCAACCCTCGTCATTAGCGCGATCTCCTATCACCCCAGCAGTTCTTTCCACTTCTTGATGCGGACGGCGTCCAACACGCCGTCGCGTTTGCCGCCGGCACAGACGGAGCCTCGCACGGCGTACCAGTCGGGGTGGATGTCTTTGAGCTTCTTGACGTCTTCGGGCTTGAGTGAACCGCCCAGTGCCACGGCGACGCCACTGCGTTTGAGGCTGTCCACGAGTTCGCGGATTTCGTCCACGCCCATGTGATCGAGTAACGTGCGGCCATCTTTATTGAAGGTGTCGAACAGAAACGCCTTGTAGCGGAAGCGTTTGGCGAACTTGACGACCTCGGCGGGCGGCACGGAGTTGGCCTTTTCCCAATCGGCGTAGGCGACGGCGACCACTTCCATTGGCAACGGGACTTGCCGTTTCGTCACGAGCAAATCTTCGCCCCATGCCGGGCCGCCTTTGTACCCCGCCAGGCCCCACTTGACGTAGTTCAGTGGCAATTCGAGGTGCCAGTGGGCGGCTGTCAAGACGTTTTCCGACCATTCCCCCAAAGCAGCACTAACCGGAACGCGACCGTTGACCACGTCCAGGACCGCCGCAACGGCTTCATGGTGGGCCATGCCCAACGAGCCTTTCGAGGGGTCTTTCACGTCGATTAAGTCCGCGCCGGCTTCGATCGCAACTTCCGCTTCCTCGGCGTTCCGCACACTAACCAACAAGCCAATTTTCGGCTTGGCGATCTTGGTTGGGGCGGTGGCACTCGTGGTCTTGAATGGTGTTTGGCCCTTCGCGGCCCTCTTGGCCTTTTCAGTCATGACAGTTTGAACCCTTCTACTCGAAAGAAAAACGTGTTCCCGCGACAGGGAACGAACGTCACGGGCCGCAGTTCGCGGAATGTTAACCCAAACAGCCCGGATTCAACATACCAGTCTTCGGCGTTCAGGTGCCGCCCGCGATCGGCCACGAACGCCGCCTTCGTGGGGTAGGTCACACAGCCGACCAAGTTCCCGGTCCCCATGATGCCGCCTCGGAACTCCGTCGCGGCTTTTAATTCTGGCGTTGTGACCCATTCCCAGGCTTCGGAACGCTCGTCGATTGTCTTAGAGGCGTGAATCAGCACCGGCCCCCGGCGAAGCGCATTCCAGGTCCGGACTTCGACGGATTTCACGCCCGCCGCTAGAAGTGCGGCCCAAGGCTGCTTGACGGACAAGGCAAACCAAGCTTCGGGTGTCGCCTGATCTGTCCCGCCTGCCGCGAATTTCATGATGGTGTCGCCTGAATAATGTCGTGAGATTCGGTCCATTCCCAATTTTCTAGCACGAGGTGAACTCCGGAGTTTTGCTTAAGCTCAGTTGTGAACTAAAGACTATCAGTCCTGAAATTTCGCGGGTCGCAAGTTGGCTCTCGCCCCTACTGCGATCCCGCACGCTCTTGCGTAACGGAACGATCCGATGCCGGTCCGTTTGGCTGCCAACGAAGAACTTCCTGGTCCCCTCAAGGGCTACCGGCTCATCGACCGCCTTGGTCGCGGAGGCTTCGGTGAAGTTTGGAAGGTCGAAGCGCCCGGTGGTTTACTGAAAGCGATGAAGTTCGTCTTCGGCGACCTCGACGCCATCGACGACGACGAGAGTCGCCCCGCCGAACAGGAACTCAAAGCGCTCAACCGCGTTAAGTCGATCCGGCACCCCTACATCCTGTCCCTCGAACGCTT
>JAYSXU010000052.1:0-6334 GCA_043716965.1 Fimbriiglobus sp. | reverse complement strand
CGGAATTGTGGCGGGCTGGGGGACGTCGTCTTGCAGCTATGGAATTCTCAGTACGGATTAACCACCAAGGGCAAGACTTGTTGGTCTCAGACTACGTTGAATTTGCATTGTGTGCAGCAGAGTGGTTATTAGAGGAAGAAATAGCTTCGCTTGCGATAAACCACCTCCGCAAGATCGGGCAATGCATTGGGAACGCAGGTATCCCGCAATCCCACATTAGTCGATTCCGACAGCTACAGCTACGGTGCATGAACGCCTTGTGTGCTTACACGGAAGCTCTGCGTGTGATCGAGGAAGCGCTCCCCCATGTGGATGCTACTGAGCGAAATCGGCTTTTGGCTGAAAGATCGGAAATGCACTTTCTTCAAGGCAACTTCACGCAAGCGGTTGCTGACTAGGAGTATGAGGAAACGTGACAGACACGGTAATAACTCCTGTTCCAGGACAATTCCTTCTTGACCGCGTGTCTCATGGGGTGAGAAGGCAGTTAGTGAAGTCGCGTATCTTGGCGATGGAAGGAAGCATCGAAGACGCTCTTCAGTCGCTCAACAACTCAATCGAAACAGTTGGAAACAGCCGTCCGCGCGACACAGTCGTATTAGGGCTATTGAAGGCCGAGTTACTCCACCTCGATTTGAGGCATGAAGAAGCACGTGCGGTTATAGAAAAAGTCGTCTCCCCACATCTGGCAGAGTTGATGGCCGAGGAACGGTTCGGTGTTGAACAAAATTTGAGCGATCTCCAGTTCTACACAGGCAACTTTGGTACAGCCCTTTATTACAACGTTGTCGATCAAAAGCGGCTCCTCGATTTTGAATGGCTTGATTACCGCGAATTGTTTACAAGTAAGCAAGATGCAGATCGTGGGAAACACTATGAAACGCTTCCCATCCTATGGCAACAACACCGTAGGGCCTACTCGCACGTGTGCTGGGTAGCGCAGAAGTGGACGAACCAATTGTTGGCGAACGAGTCTGTTCAGTTAAAGTCTTGGCAAGATGCCGTTCACCATGCTATCTTAGCTTGCGACGAAACTTCCTTGGACGGAATCATCGAAGGCGTTCTTTCCACTCGTAATGTTGAACTGATCGAAAGAGTTGTAAAGCGGTTGCTGACAACAGCAAATCTCAAAATGCATTTTGTTGTAGCGTGCAAGATTATCAAAGGCGTAGCAGATGCTATTCCTGATTCGCTTATTCTGCCAGTCGGCGAATGGCTCCTCAAAAGAGCGAAAGATGACATTCGAGTGCGAATCGGTACGGATTACGTTGCGTTGGCATGGGAAACAATTGCCGCAGTAGCGAGCCGATTTGGGATAGAACTTGCTAAATCAACGATCCAAGTCGCAGTACAGCACCCAATATGGAACACTAAATTTAGTGACCCGAACCGCGTCATTCCTGCGAGAAAAGAAGCTGTTCGGGCACTCGAAGGACTGGTCCAGTCAATTGACGTAGACGATATTTCACAACTAGCTGATTCAGCTTTGCAATTGATGATTGACCGTCCACAAGTTACCGACTACGACGACGTTGTAAACTTACTCTGTCATCTTGCGGTTCATGGAGGGAAAACCGTTAGAGACAAGCTTGCTTTGTCCTTGTACCCTGTCGGTCAACCAGTGAGCCGTGTGCTAGCGTCTGTCGCGACATATTTTGATAAAGGAGAACTTTTCGATTCGATTCGGCTCCAAAATTTCGCCACTCAAATTGAGCAGGAAATTTATCGCCAAGTTCAGTGGGTGGCACAGGACCAGATTGCTGAGCCTGTTAATGAGCAACTTTTTACGTTCAACTGTTCCCCAAAATCAGACCGTACTTTAGTAGTTTATGCTGTCGGTTTGACTGGTTTGCATGCGATAATACAACATCGAGCAAAATTAGACGAATCCACACTGGGAAAACTTATCGTTGCAATCCTCGATATGGCACAGAACAAGGATAATTTCTGCAGCAATCGTGCAGCACTTTTGCAAGCCTTAACAGCGATGGTTGATGTTATTCCAGCCAGTGCAAGAACGAAATGTGTGGAAGTATTGGAGCAAATCGCACGCGGTCCGGTCGAAGAATCTTCGGAATACAACACAGCGGCAGAAACAGACAATCCGATGAACCGTTTTAAGTACCGTTTTGGGCGACCTGACGATGTGCAGTCTGCGGCTTTGGTTGCTCTGGCTATGGTGGCCGCTGGACAATCTTCAGCTATTAAACGGGTTGTGGACATTCTCGATGAATCACTTTGCGATCATCGACCTGGAATTCGGCGAGCAAGTTACGCAGCTGCGTGGCGGCTACCGGATGTGTCTGAGGGAGTTATTCTTGGGGTTCTTGCTGGATTACGTGATCCAGACCCCAATGCTGCAGAGTCGGCGTTCGCTGCATTAGCAAATCAGCCAAACTGGAAGTTAAACAGGAACCATTGGCGCGTCTTACTCATGGCTACACGGCTCGCTCAGAGTACGGGAAGTTCCAAACTACGACGAGTTGCCGCTACTGCGCTTGTGGCCAAGTCCTCCAAGTGCCCACCCCAACACGCCAATGAGCTAGCAGAACTGTTGAAAGCATTTGGTGACGACATCTGCTGGTCGGTGCGCAACATAACTACTCGCCCAGTGAGTGAAGAAAAGCGCTCATTGAGTTGAACATGGGCAGCATCGTTAAAAGTTCCACCTGCCCTTCCGAAGTTTTTTTCCAAAGCCCACTAGAAGTTTGGTGGGGTTTTTGCTTGAATAGGCTTTCCCTTTGGGATAAACCGTATCACGTCTGTTTGAGACAACGGTGTGTTTTGGCCGTCTAAGTGTAGCGGTTGTCGGGGTTGGACCCGCGCCGATTGATCCAGAGGCGACGAATGCCGACGATTAACCAGCTTGTGAAGACCCCGCGGATTCCGCAAAAGTCGAAGCCGAAACACCCGGCGATGCAAGGTTGCCCGCAGAAGCGTGGCGTGTGTACCGTTGTGAAGACAATGACCCCGAAGAAGCCGAACTCCGCGCTGCGAAAGGTCGCACGGGTTCGCTTGTCCAGCGGCATCGAAGTGACCGCGTACATCGGCGGCGAAGGCCACAACCTGCAAGAACACTCGATCGTGCTAGTTCGCGGCGGCAAGGTCCGCGACTTGCCCGGCGTTCGCTACCACATCGTTCGCGGTGTGCTTGACTGCCAAGGCGTGAGCGACCGTAAACAGGCCCGGTCGAAGTACGGGTCGAAGAAGGAAGGCAAGTAGTCGGTGAGTCCTGCCTCGGTTTGGATTTAATGGGACAGGCCTATCTGTCATCCACCGTGAAACCGGGACGAGCCACAAGGCATGTCCCACCAAACTTTAGACAACACCAGTCGTTGCGTGTCAACGGCTGTGTGAGTAACTCAAACCACACAACGAAACTCGGAATTGATCGATGGGTACCAAAAAACGGACCGCCAGCCAAGACACACTCGTCCCGGACGTGCGTTACAACTCGCTTCTCGCAAGCAAGTTCATCAACTGCCTGATGCTCGACGGCAAGAAGTCGGTCGCCACCCGCGTGTTCTATGACGCACTCGACCAGATCAAAAAACGGATGCCGGACGTGGAGCCGATCGAAGTCTTCAAGCAAGCGATCGAGAACGTCAAGCCGTCCCTGGAAGTCCGCTCCCGCCGCGTCGGCGGTGCCAACTACCAAGTGCCGATGCAGGTCCGCCCGCAGCGCCAACAATCGCTGTCGATCCGCTGGCTGATCGCCGCGATCCGCTCCAAGACGGGCCGACAAATGTATCTCATCTTGTCGGACGAACTGATGGCTGCCTACCGCCGCGAAGGCGAAGCGATGTCCAAACGCGAACAAACGATCAAGATGGCCGAAGCCAACAAGGCGTTCAGCCACTTCGCGTGGTGACAATCGGCGAACAACAGACAGTGGCCAGTGGTCGCGTACCGTGCGGTACCCGACCCCTGGCCACTCGGCATTTCCGGCCCACGCTTGACGACGGAGCAGAAATGTCACCACGAATCACCCGAATAGGACGAATGAAATCGTGACCGTGAAGAACGGATTGCGTGTCGTGGAATACGATGGACTTGTTCGTGCAACGATAACAAAAATGAGTTGTCTTATTCGTGTGATTCGTGGTGAAATTCTTATTGGTGAAGTATGGCTAAGTCTTCCGGCTTCGACATTACGCTGGTTCGCAATCTCGGCGTCATCGCGCACATTGATGCGGGGAAGACGACGACTTCGGAGCATTTGCTGTACTACGCGGGTGCCAAGCACAAGCTCGGCGGTGTGGATGAAGGCACGACCGAGACGGACTACGACCCCGAAGAGCAACAGCGCGGCATCACGATCTACTCTGCGTGCATCCCGTTTGAGTGGCGTGGGTACACGGTCAACCTGATTGACACGCCCGGCCACGTCGATTTCACCGCCGAGGTCGAGCGCAGCTTGCGGGTGCTGGACGGCGCGATTGTGGTGTTCGACGGGCAAAAGGGTGTTGAAGCGCAGTCCGAAACGGTGTGGCGACAGGCCAACAAGTACGGCGTGCCACGCATGGTGTTCGTGAACAAAATGGACGTGGTCGGCGCGAACTTCGCGCAAACGCTCGTCACGATTCACAACCGCCTCACGCCTGATTACGCCTCGCAAGGCCGCCCGATCCCGATCCAGATTCCGATCGGGAGTGGTTCGCCGAAAGACAGTCCAGCACCGTTTCGCGGCGTGATTGATTTGATCGAAATGAAGGCACTCTTCTTCGACGCCGGCGACTACGGCAAGACCGTCCGCGTCGATGCGATTCCTGAGGAGAACCTTGAAGTCGCCCGGAAGTACCGCGAACAACTGTTCGACGTGCTTACGCACCACGACGACAAAGACCTCATCACCTCGGCGGTTCTCGAAGGCCACGATCCGGATGTGGCCAAGGTCCGGCAACTGATCCGTGAGCAAACGCTGAAGTCGATCATCTACCCGGTTCTGTGCGGCAGTGGCCGCGAACACATCGGCATTCAACCGCTGCTGGACGCGGTGACGTACTACCTGCCGTCGCCTCTCGATCGCCCGGCGGTCCGTGGCGTGAACCCGAAATCGAAGAAGGAAGAAAGCCGCAAGCCGGACGACAAGGAGCCGTTCAGCGGCCTCGTGTTCAAAGCCGCGTGGCACCCGAACGGGCATCGGTTTTTCATCCGGGTTTATAGCGGCGTGTTGAAGCCGAACGCCCGTGCTTTCAACCCCGGTAAGGATGTGAAGGAGAACGTCTCGAAGCTTTATCACATTCACGCCGACCCGAACCGGGGGCTGGAGGAAGTCGATTCCGCCCCGGCGGGGGACATCGTCGCGGTCATCGGGCTGAAGGATTCGGTCACGGGTGACACGCTGTGCGACACCGCCCACCCGATCCTTTTGGAAACGATCAGCTTCGCCGAAGCGGTCGTGAGCCAGTCGATCGAACCCGATAGCGGCGCGGACAAGGACAAGCTCGCCAATGCCTTGGCGATGCTGCAACTCGAAGACCCAACGTACAAAGTGAAGTCCGACAAGGACACCGGGCAAATGCTGATGAGCGGCATGGGGACGCTTCACCTGGAAGTAAAAAAACACCGCCTCGAACGGGACTTTCGCCTGAAAGTGCGGGTCGGCAAGCCGCGCGTCAGCTACCGCGAAACCATGCGTAGCCCCAAGACGGTCACGGTCGAAGTGAAGAACATCGGCCAGCGTGAAGTGTACGCCCGGCTCAAGGTCGAGTTCACCAACATGAAGAGCCTGACCCCGGTGACGGTGAGCAACTTTCTGTCATCGGACACGCTGCCCGCCCTGTTCAGTTATGCCGCCGAGACGGGGTTGAAGGACGCCCTGCAAACCGGCGAGTTCGGCTTCCCGATGATGAATGTCCAAGCCAAGATCATGTCCGCCGGGTTCGACCCGGAAAAGTCCACCGAAGACGCCTTCGTCCGCGCCGCCGTCGAAGCCTACCGCGACGCCATGAGAGACAACGTGGTTCTACTCGAACCGATTATGAAACTCCGCGTCACGACGCCAGACGACTTCCTCGGTAACATCATCGGCGACCTGTCCGCACGCGGCGGCGAAATCTCGCACACCGATTCGCTCCCCGGCGCGATGACCGAAGTGGACGCCAAAGTGCCGCTCGCCAAACTCTTCGACTACGCCGACCGTGTCCGCAGCCTCAGCCAAGGCCGCGCGTCGTCTGTCATGGAACCCCATAGCTACGAACCAGCTCCCGATGACATCGTGCGACAAATGCTGGGGTGAGTCTGGGTTAATCGCTGGCATCCCTTCAGGATGCGTTGAATTGGGAGGATGTTTGGAACCTGGGGTGTCGCTGCGCTCAACCCCAGGCTAATG
>JAYSXU010000510.1:0-12042 GCA_043716965.1 Fimbriiglobus sp. | reverse complement strand
CGCCAAAGATGAAGTTGCCGATCCGCAACGCGACGTAGTCCGGGTCGCTGTCGGAAAGCGGGAACATCAACCCCGCGAGGTACTCCGCGTTCGACTTGTCTGGCGTGATGATGTTTTCCGTGACGCCGTTCACGTTGGACTCGACTTTGCGGTCGATACGCTTCACCGGGACTTTCGATTCCCAGCTCGCCAGCATTTCCTTCACCAGTCGCAACGCCGTGTCCGGGTCGAAGTCGCCGACGACGCCGAGTTCAACTTGCGAACCGCCGACCTGCGTTTCGTACAGCTTCTTGACTTGTTCGAGCGTGACGTTTTCGACGCGGGCCAGGTTTTCTTCAATGGTCGGCACGTACCGCACATCGTCCATCGAATGTTGCGTCAAAGTTCGACTGAGCTTATTCCCAGCCAGAACGCCCGGTTCGGTCTTCCCGGCGGACAGCATGGAGGCCATTTGGCGTTTCGACGTTTCAAACTCAGCCGTGGGGAACGCGGGTTCGCGGAGGATTTCGCCGAGCAGTTTCAGGGCTTGGGGGAGCGTGTCGCGCTTGGCTTCCACGCTGAAGGTCAATTGTCCCGCGGTCCCGCCTGCACCGCCGCCGCGACTACCCCGCCCACCTCGTCCGCCCCCGGCACCGCCGCCGGCGCTGATGCGAATGCCGAGCGCGTCCAGTTCTTCCCGCATCGCTTGACGGTCGTGCTTCTTCGTCCCGGCCATCATTAAACCGGGGAGCATTCCGGCTGCGGTCGTCTGGTCCTTCAGTGATTCTTCGTTGCCGTAGTGCAGCGTCAACACGAGCGAAACGGTCTCGCCGCGATTCTTCTTGGGCAGCAGGCCCGCTTTCAAACCGCTCTCGGTGACCACTTTCAACCGGGAATCCAGATTGGCCGGTGACGGGTCGAACGCTTCGCCCGCCGCGCCGACCGTGCCGCCTTTGTAGTCCTTCACAATCGTGTCGATGGCAGGGGCGTTGGGCACCGCAAGTCGTGTTGTTTCTTTGGCCGGAACGTAGAGGCCAACGGTGCGGTTCGGTTTTTGGAAGTAGGTCCGGGCCACGCGGTTCACGTCGGCAGCGGTAACGGCGTTTATGCGATCGCGTTGGATGAACAGCAATCGCCAGTCGCCGTGTGCCGACGACGAACTCAGCGCGTTGGCCATTGCTTGGCTGTTCGATTGCAGCATCTCGGCGTTCCGCTTGCTACGAACTTTTGCCTTGTTCACCTCGTCATCGGAGAACGAGACGTCACTCAACGATTCCAGCGACTTCACCAACGTGTCACGGACCGCATCCAACGAATCAGGTGGGCACGACGCGGAGGAAAAGAACAGGCCGGGGTCGTGCGAATTGTCCGACCCGGCGAACGCGGACGTGGCCAGCTTCGATTCGACCAACGCCTTGTACAGACGACCGTTCGGCGACTGGGAGATGATGCCGCCCAAGAGGTTCAGCGGCGCCCAGTCTTCGTGCGACGCCGACGGGACGTGGTACGCAACGCCGACGGACGCCACCGAACCCACCCGGCGCAATGTGACCGTGCGTTCGCCATCCTGCGCGGGTTCCTCGGTGTACGTGGCGTCGAGCCGGCGCGTCGGTTTGGGAATCGAGCCGAGGTACTTTTCCACCAGTGCAAGGGCCTTGGCCTCCTCGAACTTGCCGGTCACGACCAGCACGACGTTATCCGGCTGGTAGTACTTCTTGTAGAAGGCTTGCAGGTTTTCGACCGGCACCCGTTCGATGTCGGACCGGTTGCCGATGGTGGACTTGCCGTAGTTGTGCCACTCGTAGGCCGTGGAGTAGATTCGCTGGTTGAGGATCGAACCGGGGTTGTTCTCGCCGCGTTCAAACTCGTTTCGCACCACCGTCATTTCGGACAGCAGTTCCTCACGCTTGATGTAACTGTTCACCAGCCGATCGGATTCGAGGGCGATGCCGAACTCTAGGTTCTCGTCCGTCGCCGGCATGGTCTCGAAGTAGTTCGTGCGGTCGCTATTCGTGGTGCCGTTAAAGCTGGCGCCGTGATCGCGGAGCGCCTTCGGGACTAGTGGGTGATTCGGTGTTCCCTTAAAGACCATGTGTTCCAGCAAGTGTGCCATGCCCGATTCGCCGTACCCCTCGTGGCGACTGCCGACAAGGACGGTCAGGTTCACGGTAATGGTCGGTCGGGACGCTTCCGGAAAGAGTAGCACCCGCGCCCCGTTGGCCAACTGGTACTCCGTCACACCCTCGATCGTGGCGACTTTCACAGGCGGCCCCGCCGTGGCGCTAAACGCGCCCGCACACAACCAACCCATCACGAACAACAAACGCATCGGAGAACCCTCAGTGACCCAGGAAGTATTGAACGGAAAGCCGGGGAGGCGCGACAGACCGAAGGCAATCATACTTGGAAGCGACCCGGAAGAAGCAACAAATCCTGCCAGTTCCGCGCATTTACCGAAGACGGTTTTGTAGGTCGTGGTCGAGGCTTTGCGAGGCCCGACATTCGGGTGTGAACGGGATAGAGTCCGCCGTTTGATCGGAGGCGGTCGAGTGTCGGGCCTCGTCGCAAAGCCTCCTCGACCGCGACCTACAAAACCTGTAGACCACTGCGTCGAACGCCGTGAAGCACGTTGTGGATTTGTGCGGCGTAGGTCTCCGTCGAGTGGCGTACCCGTGAAACTTGCCACCCGGCTTCGCCGTGTTGCTTCGCCAGTTCTGGCGCCACGAGGTAGCGGGTCATACACGTTGCCAAGTTGTCGGCTCCGCCACGGTACAACAATCCAGTGCGATTAGGCTCGATCAGTTCGCTCGTGCCGCCACTGTCGTAACCGATCACGGGGCGGCACGCGGACATGGCTTCCACGGTGACGCGGCCCATCGCTTCGTTGCGTGAACACATCAGGGCGACATCGGCGGCCAGAAACGCCCGTTCCGGATCGGGGATGTACCCCCAGAACTCGACGCGGCCCGTGACACCCAGTTCGTTGACAAGTGCGCGACAATGGTCGAAGTATCCCTGGTCCCCCGTACCGCCGGCGCCGCCGACGAGAAGCAGCCGCACGTCGGGAAATCGCTTCGCCACGTTTGCAAAAGCCTGGATTGCGACCGCTTGGCCCTTGCTTTCGCGGAAGCGACCGACCAGCACGAACGTGAACGGCTGTCGTCGGTTTCTTAATGCCATTGCGGCAAGGTGGCGTTCGTCGAACACCGCTACCGACGCCACGCCGTTGTAAATGACGTGCGAATTTGCCGGAGTCGCAGTGCCGAGAAACGCCCGCTTCAAGGCGTGTGAAACGAAGATCGTGGCGTCCGCTGTCAGGAACAAGTGGCGAGAGAGTTGCAACCCAAGGTCGAGCCAGAGGTCGTAATCCCGGGTGCCGAATTCGCGCAAGTGCCAGACGTGCGGTAACCGCAGCCGTACTGCTGCCATCGCGCCAATGGAAAATACAGACGAGTTGGAATAGACGAGATCGGTTTGCCAATCCGCAAGCTGCGCGACGATCGGGCGCAGGTTGTGGACGTTGCGGTAAAGCCGTTCCGCTGCCCCCCGCACCGTTCGCCGTGACGACACCCACCACTCGAACGGGAGAATCGCCGCCGGAACGCCACGCTTGGCCAACGCCCCAATCAAGTCGCCGTCGTCGGGGCAGACTACGTGGGCTCGAACACCGTAGTGGCCAAGGCCTTCAATCAGGTTCAGCAACGACATGTTCGCGCCGTACAGTTCCGTGTAATGCGTGATAAACGCGATCCGCATGTCCTAAATCCTTTCACCACGAATCAGACTAATGAACCACGGAATACACGGATAACACGGAAGAAATCAAAATCCTCAATACTAGTGAGATGATCCGTTTCCGTGCTTTCCGTGTATTCCGTGGTGACATATCCGGGTTAAGTTACCTCAATGTACTGCTGTAAAAACGCGATCGACTTGCGGGCGGTGTTCACCGCGTCGTGGCTGTGGCGGCTTAGCTCGACGTACACGCCGCCTTGATAATTGGCTGCCCGTAATCCGGCGAACACGTCTGCGAAATCAACGTCGCCTTCGCCGAACATCACGTGATCGTGAACCCCCACTCGCATGTCTTCAATGTGGACGTTCCACAGCCAATCCTTCCACGTAACGAGGTGCTGGCTCACCGGCAATTCGCCATTGCACACCAGATGGCCGACATCCATCGTTAGCCCGAAGTGGGAGTGGTTCACCCGCGTGTGTAGCTCCGCGAACTTGTCCATCGTGTCAATAAACATGCCGGGTTCGGGTTCAAACGCGAGGCGGATATTAGCCGTCGCCGCCAGATCGCACAACCGCTTGCAGTGTTCCACCAAGCGCTTCATCAACTCGTTGGATGGCGTATTGTCGAGTGATGTGCCGGACCAGAACGAGACACACTCTGCACCCGTTGCCTTAGCGATTTGCAGGCATTGCCCGAGGTACTCCAACCGGCGTGCGGGGTGGGCGGAAAGCAGCGTCGGCTGGTGCTTGTGGCGGGGGTCGAGAATGAACCGTGCCCCTGATTCGAGAACACATTTCAACCGCAATTCCCCGAGCCGCGACGCTAGGTACTCCGTGGCAATTACAAAGTCGTTAGTATTCGGATCGAGGTGATGAACGTCCGGCGTGAGGGCCACGCCACCGTAGCCCAACTCCGCGATGATTTCGAGTGCATCATTGAGGCGGTGGTGGGCGAAGCCGTTCGTGTTGTAGCCGAGAAACATCAACTTCTCCACCCGGTACTATTCGATCGAGTTCATGGGGTGTAACTGGGCGAGTGTCACATTTGTTGGTGGTGTTTTTGGTGATAGTCGCTCGGTTTTCAGGGTGAAAACTCAATGCCCGTGACTTAAGACGTCAGTCGAGAGCCTCGCTACTGTTCTGGTCGTACCGCCGATCCAAAAAAGCAACCGGCTGTTGTGCGTGATCGTGCCCTCGATCCCATCGGAGACCAGTTGAAGTCGAACGACCCGTTGCCGGGGTGCAGCTAAAATCTCTGGGGGTCTCATGAAAAAATGTTCACCGCAGAGGCGCAGAAGAATCCGTTCAAATTGTTCTCGTACCCCGGAGGGTTACATCAGCGCCACGAGGAACGATGGAACCCCTCCGGGGTACGGCAGGGGGGTGTCGAGAACCCAGGGTGCGCGACGAAGCGCCGCGACCCTGGGCTATTCCATTGAACCCCTTCGGGGGAGTCCGAAACCGCAACTTCAAAAAGCGCAGCGACGCCCCACATCTCTGCCCTACTTCTTCCCCGCGAACGCCATTTGCACGGCGCTGCCGAGGTCCGCCGGCGTCGGGGCGACTTCGATCTTCGCGGCCTTCAGGGCCTTGATCTTGTCGTCCGCACTGCCGCTGCCGCCGCTGATGATCGCCCCGGCGTGGCCCATGCGGCGACCGGGTGGGGCGGTTTGACCGGCGATGAACGCGGCCACTGGCTTCTTGACGTGCTTGGCGATGTACTCCGCTGCCTTCTCTTCTGCTGTGCCGCCAATTTCACCGATCATCAGGATGGCCGACGTGCCGGGGTCGTTCTCGAACAGTTCGAGCAAATCAATCTGCGTCGTGCCGATGATCGGGTCGCCGCCGATGCCGACGCAGGTCGATTGGGTGTAGCCCATCGCCGAGAGTTGGAACACGGCTTCGTAGGTGAGCGTCCCGGACCGGCTGATGATGCCGACGCCGGCTTTGCCCGGTTCGGTGGGCTTGTGAATGTAGCCGGGCATGATGCCAATCTTGCATTGGCCCGGCGTGATAATCCCCGGACAGTTCGGCCCGATGAGCCGCACGCCGGGCTTGGTTTGCACGAACCGCACCGCACGAGCCATGTCCAACACCGGGATGCCTTCGGTGATCGCCACGATCACGCGAATCCCGGCATCGGCGGCTTCAATGATCGCGTCCGCTGCACCGGCGGCGGGGACGAAGATCATCGTCGCGGTGGCGCCGGTTTCCTTCACCGCTTCGTAGACCGTGTTGAACACCGGCAGCGTTTTGCCGGAGTCCTTGCCGGTCCACGTCGTGCCGCCTTTTTTGGGCGTGACGCCGCCGACAAACTGACTGCCGTAAGCGAGGCACTGGTCCGTATGGAAACTGCCTGCGGTGCCGGTGATTCCCTGGCAGAGGACGCGCGTGGATTGATCAACGAGAATGCTCATGAAACAGCCCCAGGTTCGGTCAATCGGCGAATGCACCCCGCGAGGTAGGCCGCGAGGCGGTTGTTGGATTGATACAAGTGCGCGCGGTGCCCGGCGAGAGCGAGATAGCCGCCAAGTGTCATCAACAGGATCGGACCCACCCACGCCCACACCGGAACTTCGTGTTCCGGCTTGTGCGCGAGTTGCATCCCGCTGACCATCCCGACACTGGTTGCGAACAGCCCCAGAACAATTTCCACCCGCGCCCACCACTGCCAGTTCGGGTTGTGTTTCCACCCGATCGTTTGCAGCATTTGAACCAGTTCCGCATCCGCGACTTGCGACATCGGGCATTCTCCAGTTTGGATTCACCACGAGGGAACGTAACGCCCACGAATCAGGATTCGTGGGGTTCTATCGCTCCCTCACACCCCAGTGCCCGCTTTTCAATCACGAACCCCTAGCCAGAAAATTTCCCGCTACGGGTGGGGTGGGAGACGTTTTTTCCAGCGAAACATCTCCTGCCAAAGTCAAAAAACCAAACGCTGTCGCTGTTCAGACGGGACAATAATGGTCAGTTTTTTTAGTTGACGCACGTTCGATGCGTTCTGGGTATTTGGATGCGGTTGGGAACTCTTGTCGAATTCCTGACGGAAGCAGAGGTACTATGTCAAACGTTGGCAGTCAGTAGGCAATATCAAGCGTTTATACTTACAGTTTAGTCATCTTCAGAGGTAGTTATGTCAAGAGAGCCACGAGGTTGTCCGTGCTGTGGAGGAACAAGTTGGACGGAGCAGCCTCTAAACATTGGAAGCTCAGGTGTCGATGTCCGCACTCCAGGACGCGGTCTCCTTAAATTCAACAACCTACTGCCTGTTCAGGCACGGATCTGTCTCGACTGCGGTCGAGTGGATTTCAGCCTCACAGCAGTCCACATGGACAAATTGCGAGCCAGCCTAGCTTAAATGTGAATCTGCGGGTGGCTAGGACAGGGTTTTGCCGTAAATTTGTTGTCGATGTTCGTTCGTAGACAGCGTCAATTTCACCCCGGCTTCGCCAGTTTGAATCGCGCTGCAGGGCTGCGGGACGGCGGCGGTAGCTCCTCGGCGCCGGGTGGCACCGGAAGCCCTTGGGGTGGTAGCGTTGGCGCGCCGTGCGGTGGGATGCCGGGGAGGGGGCGGACGGTGACGTCTTTATCGGCTTCGTAGTCTTTGCCATCAAGGGTGGTAAACCGCACCGTGATACGGAGTCGGTCGGTGCCGGGGGCCTTGTCCCATTGCAGCGGGACGAAGTAACCGGAACTGAGCAGGCCACTTCGCCACGCTTTACGCAGTTGTTCAGGCGGCACTTCCCATTGGCCGATTTGGGTTTTCAAGCCTTGGCGGTTAATCTCGAACGCCATCACGAGTGCTTTGCCGGGCAGCTTCACCGCCGTGCCGTCGTCGTCTTTCGGAATGATGACGACTTGCAACGATTCATCGCCCGGATTGCGGTCATCGTCCACGCCGCCGGTTCCAGTGCCGAGGGTAATTTCTCGCAACGGCATCGTTGGCGCACCGCCGCCGTGTTGGGAGTACGCCGGGTCCACCCAACCACCCGGCGCGAAACCGGGCTGCGGGTGGTGCGGTTGGCGTTGGTAGGTGTTGTTCAGTAGTCGGGCTTGATTGAGTTCGGCACGCGCTTCGGTCAACTCCCGTTCACGGGTGCGCAACTCCGCTTCCAACAAATCGTACTTCTTATCGTTGCCCGTCAACCCACCGCCGAGCTTGCAACCACCAGCACTTAGCACAAGAACCGGCACCAAAAAAAACAAACGAAGCCAAGAACGGAGTGGTCCCCGTTGTGGCGTCGCTTGTTCAGGTGTCCGTCCGTGCGTGTGCATCCTGCCCCACTGCCGTGATCGGCGTTGTGCTACGCGGGTGGTTACTCCCCGCGTGGTTTCGTCAAGCCGCCTTCGGGGATTCGTTCCAGAACCCCGTCGATCAGGCCGTAGGCGCTGGCTTCCTCCGACGACATGAAGTTGTCGCGGTCGGTGTCTTTTTCAATCTGCTCGTAGGTCTTGCCGGTGTGCTTCTTCAGAATCTCGCTGAGCTTCTTCTTGGTCTTCAAGAACTCTTTCACGTGAATCTGAATCTCGATTGACGTTCCTTCCATCCCGGCGAGGGGTTGGTGGATCATGATGCGGGCGTTCGGCAACGCGAACCGCTTGCCGTGGGCACCCGCAGTCAACAACAGAGCTCCCATGCTCGCGGCCATCCCAACGCAGTACGTCGAAACCGGGCACGAGATGAACTGCATCGTGTCGTAAATCGCCATCCCCGCGCTCACGGACCCGCCGGGGCTGTTGATGTACATGTGGATGTCGGCCTTCGGGTCTTGCGAGTGCAGCAACAGCAGTTGCGCGACGATCGCGTTCGCCATTTCGTCCTGGACCACCCCTTGCAGGAAGATGATCCGGTCCTTCAGCAGCCGACTGTAGATGTCGTAAACCCGCTCTTCGCGGCCGGTCGTCTCGATCACATACGGTATTGATGGCATGGTAGTTAATCCTAGTATTCGGGTCGTTCACCGTTCGGTGATGAATGCAGATTCGGGAATGCGTCGAAGTCTCGCGCCAGTTGTAACGACTGTCACGATGGGGCAAAAAAGAGTAGCCACCACGAATCACACGAATAGGGCGAATCAGAAATTAGTTTGAACTGTTCGTTCGTGACCACTGCGTGTCAAGAGTCAATTCTTAGGTTTGACAATCCGGATTTCATTCGTCCTATTCGTGTGATTCGTGGTTAGACTTTCTTGGCGTCGGCGGGCTTCAGGAGCACGTCATCGACGAGGCCGAATTCTTTCGCTTCATACGACGTGAAGTAATGGTCGCGGTCGCTTTCCTTGGCGATCACTTCGATCGGTTGGCCGGTATGCTTGGCCATGATCTGGTTCAACCGCTCGTGCTCTTTAATCATTTCGTTGGCTTGAATCTCAATGTCCGAGATTTGCCCGCCGACCTGACCGTAAGGTTGGTGGATCATCACCTTGGAGTTCGGCAAGGCGTAGCGTTTGCCCTTGGTTCCAGCGCACAACAGCACGGCGGCCATGCTAGCCGCGAGGCCCATGCAGTACGTGTTGATCGGGCAATCCATGAACTGCATCGCGTCGTACAGCGCGAGACCGGCGCTCACGGACCCGCCGGGGCTGTTGATGTACAGGTGGATGTCTGCGGTTTTGTTCTCGGTCACGAGAAACAGCATCTTCTGAATCGTCAGGTTCGCCATGTAGTCCGAGATGACCGGGCTACCGCCGGTTTCCGGGCTACTGCCCAGGAAGATGATGCGGTTTTCGAGGAGCAAGTCGCCCAAGGTCAGGGTTCGTTGCCGGGCATACGCCCCGCCGCGTTGCATGATCGGGCCGAGTGGTCCAGCCATCGGCTCACCGTAGGGCGGCCCGGACATGGCCATCAGTTCGTTCGGTAAATGATCTGTCGGGGAAAACATGCGAGTTTGCCTTTCCATCGCTGGGTAAACAGACACGAGACGGAAGACCGGAAACAGGGGGCGGCGCCCCGTGTTTCTTCTGTCTTGTGTCTCGTGCTGCGGTGTTCTTTAATACTCTACGGCGCTGGTCAACTGGTGGGGACGGGTTGGCTGCTTTCCGGCGCGGCCGTTGCGTCCATCGTAGAGACTTCGTCGGCCTCTTGCTTGAGCGGGTTAAACTCGTACTCCTCGTACTCCGCCGTGGTCAGCAAAAAGTCGAGGGCTTTGCGTTCAAGCAATTCCGTGGCGAGTGCTTCGAGAAGGTCTTCCTTGTCCATGCGGGCGCGGACCTTGCGAGGGCTTTCGCCATTTTGCTCGGCGATGCGGTCGATTTCATCGTCGATGTCCGCGTCTTCGATTTCGAGCTTTTCGGTCTCGGCAACCTTTTGCAGCACGAAATGTTCCTTCAGCGCAGAAGCGGTGCTGCGGAGGACATCTTGTTCGAGCATCCGCTGCCGACTGCGGATTTGATCGTCACTCATGCCCGACGACCGCATTTCCATGACCCTGCGCTGGAGCGTTTTGCGCGCTTGGCGGACGAGCAAATCCTTCGGCAAATCCCAGTTCGCGTTCCCGGCGAGCTTCTCAAGCACTTGCGTGCGGGCGGTTTGCCGTTGGGTGTAATCCATGAACCGTTCGAGCCGCTTCCGAACGAGTTCGTCCAGTTGGGCTTCGTTGCGAACGTCGAATTCCGCCAGGACCGTCGGGGTCAACTCGGGCAACCGAACGACCTTAATTTCCTTAACCGTGAACGCCGCCTGGACTTTCACGCCCCGCATGGATTCGGTCTGGATCTCTTGCGAAAGCTTGATGTCCACGGTGCGGGTGTCGCCGGTCTTGGCGCCGACCATCACCTTGCCAAAGTTCTCCGCGACCCCGTCGGCCAAGGCAAGTTGGCGGTCCACTCGCACCCGGATTTCGTTGACCTTGTTCAACTCTTTTTCGCCCATCTTTATCACGACATCGGCAGTCACAAAGTCGTTCAGCGCGACCGTTGGATGTGCGCCGTCCTTCAGGATGACTTGGCCATACGGCTCGAGCATTCGCTGCTTTTCGGTCACGACTTCGGCATCGCTAAACACGTGCGTCGGCTTGCGGAGTTTGAGCGTTTTGTATTCCGGCAAATCGAATTCCGGGCGGACTTCGATGTTGAACTCGTAGACCATCGGGCCTTCGTCGGGGATCAACACCGCGTTCGGGTCGAGTTCCGGCGGGCTGAGTGGCGACAGCGTTTGTTCTTCAGCGAGTTGTTCGAGACTCGCCATCAGAATTTCGGTCTTCACTTCCGCGTAAACTTCCTTGTGGTAGCGCTTTTCCACGATCTTGCGTGGCGCTTTTCCGACCCGGAAGCCGTTGAGTTGAACCGGGGCTTTCACCATCAGGTCGGAGTATTTTTCTTCCAACCGGGCATCAATCGCAGCGCGGGCGACGGTGACTTTGACGTGTTTTTTGCACGGTCCGGCGTCCGTAATGACCACTTCTTGGGGAAGCGGCACGGGTGTTTCCGTGTCCGGGGTTTCGGCGACCGTTAGTTCGGTTACGGGCAGTTCGGCGATTGTCGTCTCTTCGGCCATCGGACGGCTCCTAGGTGGCGATCCATCCCCTGGGCATCGTCCCACGGGTCATCAGTTACTATTTACGAAGTTCCAGCGTAAAAAACAAAAAAGCCGAGAAAGCTGTGAGTCAGGCGGAGGATTATTCCGCCGAGTGGCTCACATTTCCCGGCAAGTCTGTGTCCAACGTGTTCAAACTGGAAAGCGGGTGATGGGAGTCGAACCCACGACAACCTCGTTGGCAACGAGGTACTCTACCACTGAGTTACACCCGCGACGGCATCAAGAACATTAAGGCACAACGGCATCTGTTTCAAGGGGAAGTCGCCAGAGAATTTCAAGCGACCAAGTATTTTCACGCCTAATGTTTGACATCATGCCCGATCACAGGAAAACTGGAAGTGGTTGGCGGTGAAGTGTACTTCTGCTGGTCGATTTGTGCTCATACACTGAGTACATTCTGGTTTAGACCAAAGCGCCGAGTCGAATGAGCTGAATGTTTTGTATCTGCTAGCCTTGAATGTCAAGGGCTTTAGATTGCGGGGGTGCGTTTGATGGCGATACCAGATTCGAGTGATGCCCGCCTTTACTATCGGTGTGCCTATTTACGGTGTGATGAAGCAAAAGTGCTTCTCAAGGCGGGTTACACGACCGGAGCAGTCTATCTTGCGGGCTATGGGATCGAGTGCATTCTGAAAACACTGGTTATCATGGCCGTTCCTGCCGGTGATCGGCCGAGTACACTGAAGCTGTTCCGTGGAAACAAGGCACACGAATACGAGTGGCTTCGGTCCCTCTACTTGGTGCGAGGGGGGCTACGGTTTCCCCGAGAAATTACCCGACATTTCA
>JAYSXU010000509.1:0-12052 GCA_043716965.1 Fimbriiglobus sp. | reverse complement strand
GGCCAAGTAGGCCGCTTTCGATGCCAACATCGGGTGGTCGCCGGTGATGAGTCGCGCCAGGTGCGGAATCGCCTCGGCCCCGAGTGCGGCTGCGGCCTTGTTGTAGGCCGGTTCTTCCGGGTCCAAGGCAGCTCGGACTTGTTCAAATGTCACAGCCATGACGGCTCCTTTTTTAGACGTTGATGGTGAACGGGCTGGCAACCATTGTGGTAATTTCCGTCGCCGCCAAGTCGGGCGGGGGATTAGTAATGTTTCCGGTCCCGTTGCCGGTCATCAGGCGGTCGTTGTTGTTGACGTGGTTCAGATTCAGTACGTGTCCCAGTTCGTGAGCGAAGGTCCATTGCGAAGCACCCTGCGCGACCACAGCGCCGGGACGACCGGCAGGGTGTGCGGCACACCCGTTAAACGGTGGTATTGTGCTCCGCACCATGTACACAACGAGTTCGTTGGCTCCGACACTGTTGCGGTTAGCAAACAGTTGCGTCTGTTCCGCCGTTGAGACCCCCGAGACGCAAGTCCCGACATCCACGTCGTTGAGTGCGGGCAGGTTTAGGGTTTCGGTGCTGACCCATTCTACGTCGATCTGTCCAACGGCGAAAACGTCCCGCATGTTGTTCAGCATCGTGTCCAGCGAGACGCTCGGGTTCGTGAGGACTTTGACGTGAACACGAACGGTCGTGGCCACTTGAACGAGGCGGTAGTCTGCGCTCCCGGTTTTGATGTGGGTACCACCACCCGGACACGGGCCAGCCGGGTTGCCGCCAAACGACAGCCCCTGACATTTGCTGCACCACCGCCAGTTTGTCTGACCCGCACCGGGTGTTTGAGGAAGCGTGTAGCTCGCACTGCCCGTTTTGGTGTGGTTGCCGCCCGCCGGACACTTGCCCGCCGGATTGCCACCGAACCACAACCCCTGACACTTGTTACACCAGCGCCAGTTGGGTTGCCCCGGAGCCGTTGTTGCGTTCATCAGCAAGCTGTAGTTCGCACTCCCGGTTTTGATGTGGTTGCCACCCGCCGGACACTTGCCAGCCGGGTTGCCGCCAAAATGCAGCCCTTGACACTTGCTGCACCAACGCCAATTTCGTTGTGTTGCCCAAGCCATCGCCAACCTCCGCTGTGTGGGAATTACAGTCAATCATTTCGTGACGACACTGCCGCCTTTTGCGAAAACACGCCGCCGATCAACTGAGTGTCAGGCATCATCTGACTACTTATCGCGGGTGTCAACAAAATAATGCCGAAAAAGTCACCAGAATCTACAGCACACTACTTCCCCTTCTTCGAGCGGATCATCGTTTCGGCGGGGTCGGGGTTGGGGACGGCGAGGTCGCGTCGGAGCTTGTCCAACTCAGCGTGGAGTTCTTTTTGCGTGGCGGCGTAGTCGGGTTTGCTGTACACGCTGGCCATTTCTTGCGGGTCGGTTTTGCGGTCGAACAGTTCCCAGTAGTCGGTGCCGGGTTCGTAGAAGCGGACGAGCTTGTAGCGGTCCGTGACCACGCCGTAGTGCCGGGCGACGGCGTGCGGGCCGGGGTATTCGTAGTAGTGGTAGTAGAAGCTCTTGCGCCAATCGGCGGGGGTTTCGCCCTTCAGCACCGGCTTCAGGCTGCGGCCTTGCATATCTTTGGGGACGGCCACGCCAGCAGCATCCAGGAAGGTTTCGGCGAAGTCGAGGTTGCTGACGATGTCCGCGTTCACGGTGCCCGGTTTGGTGACGCCGGGCCACTTCACCAGGAGCGGGGTACGGAGCGATTCTTCAAAGATCCAGCGCTTGTCGAACCAGCCGTGTTCGCCGAGATAGAAGCCCTGGTCGGAGGCGTAAACGACGATGGTGTTCTCCGAAAGCCCCTCGGCGTCCAGGTAGTCCAACATCTTGCCGACGCCCTCATCGACCGCCTTGACGCACCCCAGGTAGTCGTGCAGGTAGCGGTTGTACTTCCACCGCACGAGGTCTTTGCCGGTCGGCTTGTTCGCCTCGAACGCGGCGTTGCGGGGCTTGTAATACTCGTCCCACTTCGCCTTTTGCTCCGGGGTCATGCCAGCCGGGTCGGTGAACTTCAGGTCGTTGGGCGTCATTGTCTTTTCGATCGTCATGTCCTGGTTCTTCTCCGCCTTGCCGCGTCCGGCGTAATCGTCGAAGAGGGTGTCCGGCTCCGGGTACTTGCGGTCCTGGTCGTGCCCCAAATGCCGTAGCGCCGGTGCCCATTCGCGGTGCGGCGCTTTGTGTTGGCACATGAGTAGGAAGGGCTTCAACTTGTCGCGGGCCTTCAACCAGTCGATCGAGAAGTCCGTAATCAGGTCGGTCACGTAGCCGGTGTGCTTGATGCGGGTGCCGTTGCGGATCATCGGCGGGTTGTAGTAGATGCCTTGGCCGGGCAGGATGTCCCAGTGGTCGAAGCCCACCGGGTCGGTCACGAGGTGCCACTTCCCGATCACCGCCGTCTGATACCCCGCCGCCTTCAGCAGCTTCGGAAACGTGACTTGGCGGCTATCAAACTTACTATTGGAGTTGTTGTAAAAGCCGTTCGCGTGGCTGTATTTGCCGGTCATCACCGTCGCCCGACTCGGCCCGCAAATGCTGTTCGGCACCAAGCAGCGATCAAACCGCATCCCGCCCTTGGCAATGCGATCGAGGTTCGGCGTCTCCAATAACTTCAGCGGGTGCCCATACGCACTTATCGCCTGATACGCATGGTCATCACTGAAGATGAACACAATGTTCGGCGGCGCCGCCTCAGCCGCTGCGGACAGCACAAGCCAAGTCAGAAAACCACAGCCAAGCACACGGAACTGCATGGGAGAAGCCTCCGAAAGTCCAGTCAGGAGAGAGTGTCACCGTAGAGTCGCCGAGCGCGCCGGGCAAACCGAGGCAGCGCCATATTTGTTGGTGGATGCATGTCTATTGATCTTCGTCACCAACCCCAACGGGAGGGGTTCCATTAGCCCTGGGTTGCTGAGCAACGGTCCGTTACCCTGGGAACCCGCACCCAGCCCCAACCGACTTCCACTTCCTACGGTGTGGAAGCCGCCCAGGGTAATTGTCGCAAAACCTTCTTAACTCTGGGCCAATTGAGCGACCCCATTGGGCAACGCCGTGAACGATTGCTTTCCGGGGGAAACTTCCCGCTCGCGGTCGTCTGGGTTTGGTCGCCGACCGCGACGCGCACGGGCGCGTTCGCCGATTGGCGATTGGCGATTGCGGTGATCCGCTCGATGCCGGCCGCTGCGTGGGGTTGCTCGGGGGCGAGTTTTACAGAGCGACTGGGTGCGGCGGGCAAGCCGCAAATCCGAACGATGAACCGCGCACGCATGAAACCGAATCACACAGTCGTTAAACACGGCCGCGTGAAATCGTTCACGGTGTTGCCCGGTGGCGTTAAATGCGAAGAGGGATCGACAAACCGTCCACCAACAAATGTGGCGCTCGCCCGTCTTTCTGTCACTACGCAGGGCTTTCCGTGGTTCGGATGCCGGCGACCAGTTTCAAATACTGCAAAAAGAGATCGACGCCGCCACAGGTTCGGATTGCCTCGGCGGTTTGGCGGGCTTGGTCGGGACCGCCACAGACCCCGACGATTTTGTTGACCAGCGCGACGTTCGACAGCACCACGGGAAGGTCGGACGCAACCTTGGTGGGGACGGGCGCGGCGACGACTTTTTTGGCTGCCGGGGCTGGCGTGGCCAGTTTTGCGCCTGTCGATTTGCTGGGCTGAGTCGGCTTCGGTGACAACGCTTGTGGCATCATGGCTTTCTTCTTCATGTCGGAGCGGATGTTGTAAATTTTTGACCGCATCGTTTCCAAAGATAATGTGACGCCCCGCTGTTTGGCGGATTGGATGACGGCATCCGCGAGCATGTCGAGGTCTTTGGCAAGGATCTCACGAATGATTTCAGAAGCGGTCAGAGCCACAGAAAATACCCCGATGCGTGGTGATAATAACAAGCGGCACGCCAGCACAACCGTGCCGGACTCGCGTGATCTTCCAGTATTGTGGTCTGGGGAATCTAGGTGACAACCTGAGACTTCCACAATTGTGCCGATTATTTTGATTGCCCAGACGGAGAACCTGCCTACCCTCACGCGCGCTTTCAAGCTTGTTGGCGTGATGGGAGATCGGTCTCCTACTTCTGTACCCACTTGCACAGGGAGGCTGGGTTCCGAACGATTTCGCAAAAATCCTCTGGCGTTCCGTGGCAAAGGTTGGTACTTGACGCGAACTGCGGCAGTGTTGCCGATTGGTTGATTTCTTCACTCGGTCGAGGACGCCATCATGCTCCGCTCTTCGTTTCGTCGGGTTGTCCGGCTTGCCGCAGTCGCCGGCGGGGTCGGGTTGGTCGCCGTGGCGGTTGCTCAACAACCGGACAAGCCCGTCAAGCCGGCCAGCTACATTCCGCTTGCGGATTCGACCGGGACCGTCAAAGTCGAAGTGAGTACGCCTCCCGTCAACGGGATGGAAGCGTTCCCGAAGATGATCGGGGAGGCCAAGACGGCCTACGGCAAGGTCCGGGATTATGCCGGGCACATGGTGCGACAAGAACGCATTGGTGGTAAGCTCCAGGCGGAGCAACTCACGGAATTGCGTGTCCGCGTGCAGCCGTTTTGTGTGAACGTGAAAGTGACCAAGCCGCTGTCACTCGCCGGGGAAGAGACCAGTTATCTGTCCACCAAGACCCGCACCACGGTCCGACATCGACCGGCTGGCACCGAAGGCGTTCGCGGCTTCCAAACGCTTGAAGTCAACGACGCCAAAGTGTTGAAAGACACCCGGCACACCATGACCGAAGTGGGCGTCATGGCGGTGCTGGAGCGGATCGAAAAAATCGTCGCCACGGAAAAGCGGCTCAACCACCCGGTACAAATCCTGGTCAGCGATTACACGTTCGGCGACAAGCCGGTGACCCGGTTTGAAGTGTTCACGGAGTTCCCGCACCCCGCACACTACGCGCAGCGGTGTGTGGTCTACATCGACAAAGAATCGAAACTGCCGGTGCGGTTTGAAGCTTACGACGCACCCAAGGTCGGTATGGCGGAAGGGGACATGATCGAGATGCAAAGCTTCATCGGCTTGAAGTTCAACGTCGGCCTCGGCGAGAGCAACTTCGAGCGATAATTCCCGGATGAATACAGTGTGGGGGAAGCGACGGGCCGCCGCCGGGAAACCAGCGAGTCGGCCCGTCAGCCGTTTGACGGGGTTACTTGCTCAGCAATTCGTACTTTTCGCTCTGGGTGCCGCTCTTCACGGTGAGTTTGAACGTTGTGTTGACGTTGTACTTGGCCGGAATCAATTCGACGGATTCGTCCACGGTCGGGCTGTCAGGCGTGTCGTACATCTTCTTTTTGCCGATGATTTTCGACGCCGAGAACATCACCTTCATTTCCGCCGCCGGTACGCTCGCTGTGAACGCGCCGTCCTTGATCGTCGCGGAGCTACTGCCCGATTTGCCATCGACCGCTTCAAAGTTGACAACGCCTTCTTTCAACGGTTGACCGTCAAGCGACACAGTGCCCGTCACAGTTCCCTTAGACGGCCCGTCCGAACATCCGAGCAAGCCGAGTGGGACGACCACGAACAGCGATAGACAGACCCGGTGTAATACTTTGCGCATTTATGATCCTAGATAAGAGGTAAAAGAACCACACGTCGTGCGTTCTAAAACTGTTATAACGCACGACGTGTGGCACGAGCGGTCATCTCGAAACGGTTAGTAATCGGCCAGGACTTCGCCGCCGTTCATGGTGCCTAGCGCCCGCCATGTCACGTTGGCGATGCTGTCCCGAATGAAGCGAACGGAGCCGTCGCCCAGCAGCACGTTCACGCCACCCGTATGCCGACTGCGGGCGGACTTGAAGGCATTACCCGAAGCAACGTTTGTACAAGGCGGATTACCGGGATAGGTGACGTCGTTACAGTACGGCGAAACATCTTTCACAGTGATGGGGTTTGGGTTGACGATCGTCATGAACATCGTGCAAGGGCGGTCGTCATTCAAGAAGTCCCCCCGGATGTCGAACTCGCCGTCCCCTTTCGCCATGATAATTTCCGACAGCAACAACGTGTTCGAGGTTCCGTCTGTCAGGTCCAGGATCTTTGATTTACGGGGCAGACTACCGTTGGCGCCATCGGTGTAGCCGAACGGGGCGACACCTAGAGCGAGGGCCTGTAACGGGTCGGCTGTATTGATAGGCACCCTTTGGTTGCCCCAGTTCACCACGTAATTACCACGGGCACGCCAGTAAGGGTCGCCTTGCCAAACCGCGCCGACACGGTCGCTCGGACAATAGTAGAGTGGGGCAGTTTTGTAGTAAATCCCGTTCGCTTGGTTGGGCGCTGTACTGTACGTGTTTGGCACTTGGTAGAAGTGCAAAGTCTGGTCGAAATTGCTTGTAAAGTTCCCCTGTTCGACGTAGGGCCAGCAATTGACAACCCAAGTACGACGGGGGTTGTTTTGGGCGCCGATCGGCAAGTAGCCGATGGCGTCGTGGTGGCCGTGCATCGCAAGGCCCCATTGTTTGAAGTTGTTTTGACATTTCATCCGGGATGCTGCTTCGCGGACTTTTTGCACTGCTGGCAACAGCAGGCCGATCAGAATTGCGATGATGGCAATGACCACCAGCAACTCGATCAGCGTAAACCCGGCCCGTCGAGAACGACGAGCCGTAACGGGAGAGACCATACAATCCTCAGGCAAGAAGAAGGAGAATAGAGTAGCCGTGGGAATCACTCCTGACGATTCCCACGACTCGTTATACCCGATACGATGGGAAGTGCAATTTAAGAACGGAAATTGCGTTACATTTTCGGGAACTAACGGCATCAATCGCCAAGTTGACGGCTGACGGGGACATGATCGAGATGCAAGGCTTCATCGGCTTGAAGTTCAATGTCGGCCTCGGTGAGAGCAACTTCGAGCGGTAATTCCCGGATGAATACAGTGTGGGGGAAGCGACGGGCCGCCGCCGGGAAACCAGCGTGTCGGCCCGTCTGCCGTTTGACGGGTGTTATTTTTTCTTCGGTTCCCCCTCGGCGGTGGGTGGGTTCGAGGGGAGCGGGGCGATGATACCTTTCGGCTCGGGCGGCGCCGGGTCCAGTTTGAAATCGTACCGCGCGGGTTCTGGCGCACTAATGACTTCCAGTGCCAGAGCGGACGTTTCCAACTGCGTGTACTTCATGTCCGCGTACCACTTGGTGATGTACGGGTTCTTGGGGTCCACTTCCGCCGCGGCCTCGATCGTCACGCGGTAGGCGCCGGGCGGCGCGCCGTCCCTCGCACCCGTCTTAATGACGTACACGCCGTCCGTAATCGTGCCCTGGGACACTTCCTTGGTTTGATTTCCCTTGCTCACGTCCGCGTGCAAGATGACGTGGCCGTAGGCGACGGGGCTGCCGTTCTTCAGCGTAACTTTGCCGGTGACGGGCATTAGCTTGGGGCCGGACGGCTCACACCCGTAAAGGCCCACGGCCGAGCAGCAAACGGCGATCAACGCGATCCCACGCAGGGGGGTCAAAGATGCGTACATGGTGGCTCCGGGTGGTTAGTCGTCTTGGATGACTTCACCACCGGCGCGGGTGGCAAGGGCACGGTAGGTTTGAAGGGGGATGCTGGACCGGACGAACCGGACGCTGCCGTCGGCCATGCCGAACTGACCGCCGCCGGTGTGCTGGCTGCGGAACGAATACCGGGTCGGCCACCGGGTGATTTGCGTGGCAGAAAACCCGACGTCCGGGTCGCCGATGACGTTGCCCACGTTGAGCGGGATGGCGCACGTCCCGTTGGCGCCGTTCGGGGCCGCCCACTCGTTCCAGCGGACGTAGGCGCCGATGTCCTCGCCGACCATGAACGTGTTACTGGTTCCATCGGTGATCGCTAAGAGGCCGAGGTTCCCGTTGCGAATGTCGGACCGCCAGAAAATACCGTTGCCGCGTTCCAGGCCGTTCTGCAGCAAGTTTAACGCCGCGCCGGTCGCGCCTGCGGTGGGGTTGCGGTACGACGTGGAAAAGGCACGATCGGGACTGGGGTTGAAAAAGTCCGTCCCCCAGTTGTCCCCGCTGACGCCTTTGTAACTGGTCATCACGGCCGTCCCCAGGTTGGCCCCGTCGGTCCGCAACCGCGGGGTGGAGGTGTCCGACGGGCAGGTGATGGCTTTGAAATCCATCCGGTACGCGACGATAGCCGGGGCCGCGTTCAAGTTCCCTAACGGAATGTTCCCTGAGGTGGCGAGATTCGCCTGCTCGAAGTACGGCAAGAGCCGCGCGATCCAGCTCCACCGGGGCGTCGTGTTGCTACCGCAACACCCGGTGCCGGCGCCATTGATTTCGCCGTGGGAGGAAAGCCAATGCAACGGGTTCCCGGACCCGTTGCGGGGGAGCGTCCCCTCGGCGTCGTGGTAGTTGTGACACGCCAACGCCAGTTGCTTCACGTTGTTCGTACACGACGCCCGCGCCGCCGCTTCGCGGACTTTTTGCACGGCGGGCAACAGCAGGCCGATCAGAATGGCGATGATGGCAATCACCACCAGCAGCTCGATCAGCGTAAACCCGGCCCGTCGGGAGCGACGGGTCATAACTGGAGAGTTCATACAATCCCTACGCAAGAATAAGGAGATATAGAGTGGCCTGGGAATCACTCCTGACGATCCCGCCCCGTTATAACCGATGTTTTGACGAATGCAATTATTAATTGCCTGTCGTATTGCGAATAAGGTGTGCTTTGGGATTTTGTCGAACCGGCTGCGTAAGCTGCTGGGTGGTCTGCCACAAACGGGTGGTTGGTTTCCACCCAGGCGACTGACGTCGCCGGTTCGCCGGGACTGCGAGATGACGTTTGAGAAAGTGATGTCGGTGCAGACAGATTGTCCGCACCGCAATGTTGTTTCGTCCCACAGCGATTAGTCATCGGCGGGGTTGTTCGTGGAGACGGTGTTGGTGGATTTCGTCTTTTGCTTCATGCCGATTTCGATCTCGTTCCCCATTGCCTTCATCGTCATCGTGCCGTTCATCTTCATCTCGGTTTTCACTTCTTTCAACCGCCCCGCTTTGGCGTCGAACAGAATCGTGCCACTGAAGGAGTCCGTTTTCATGTCCGCTTTGACAATCGTGACCGGACCAAGTTCCGCGCCTTCTTTCGGCGGGCCGAATTTGGCGTCGGCGGTGAAGGTGATTTTCTCCACGCCACTGTCCGGCCCTTCGTACTTGTACTTCGCGTTCATTTCCATGTGCCCCAGTGGCCCGAGGGGCATGTCGTAGTTCTACTTCCACGTGTCACCGACCGCGATTGGCTTAGCAGCCCCCACGCGGAACAGGTCTTCGACCGACATTTTGTACATGTCTTCGGAAATTGACCCCTTGATGAGCTTCAAGACCTCGTCGTTGCCGTCCGCGATCTTGTCGAGCATGGCTTGAAAGCCTTCGACTTTCGTCACCTTCATCTCGGGGTCCAGCGTGAACGTCAACACGGACCCGTTCAGCTTTTTCGCCGCATCACCAATGCCGGGAATGTTCCCTTCCACTTGCGTGCGGACCGTCGTTTGCTCGATGACCGTCCCCGTGTCGTCGGCCTTCAACACCTTGTACTTGCTCACGGCGGTCTGCGTGTGGTTCTGCTCCATGTCGTTGCCCATCACGCTCATGGTCTGTTCCATGACCGTGACGGTCTTGGTGTAAAACGTGTCGTCATTGGTTAGTTTCCAACGGATCGTCACGTCGTCTGCGGCAGGTGCCAGCGCGAGCGAGAGCAGCACGCTTGTGAAAATGCATTCATGGTCGGTTCCCGGTGACAGGTCAAATACAACACAAATCCAGCGTATCAGGCGTGGACGTATTAGTGTAGTCGCAACAGGTGTGTTCTAGGCAACCTAGCTGCACGCCAGACGGTTGTTCTGTTGTGCGAACGCGGTTACCGTTTGGAGCAGGCGGCGCGGGAAACTCTTCTTGCCCCATTTCTGCCGTTAGGGTACGTATCGCACATAGAATAAGGCGGTGCCTGCGACCTGCTTATCAGATGCACACTTGGGGAGTGCCACCGCGATGGCGTTGCTTGAAGTCCGCGGATTGGTGAAACGATACGGTCGGCGTACCGTCGTGGATGGGGTTTCGTTTGAAGTGAACCCCGGCGAGGTCGTCGGGTTACTCGGGCCGAACGGCGCCGGCAAAACCACCAGCTTCCGCATGGCCACCGGCCAAATCGTGCCGAACGACGGCATCGTGATGTTCGACAATCAAGATGTCACGTCGCTGCCGATGTTTCGCCGGGCGCGGTTGGGAATGGGTTATCTGTCCCAAGAGCAGAGCATTTTTCGCAAGCTTACTGTCGAGCGCAACCTGATTGCCATTCTCGAAGCGTTGCCGTACAGCCGGAGTCTCGGGCGAAAGCTGAACTCCAGCGAACGGTGGGCACGTACCGAAGAAGCGCTGGAACGGTTCAACCTGTTGCCGGTGCGCAAGAACATCTCCGCACGCTGTTCAGGTGGCGAAAAGCGACGGTTGGAAATTGCTCGGTGTCTGGTGTGCGAGCCGATGTTGATTTTGCTTGATGAACCTTTTGCCGCCGTCGATCCGAAGACGACCGAGGACATCCGCAAGAACATCCGCGACCTCGCCGACCAAGGCATCGGGATTCTGCTGACCGACCACAACGTCCGTGAAGTGGTGAAAACCGCCGACCGCATTTACCTCATCGTCGAAGGCAAAGTGGTTTGCCACGGCACGCCGGATCAACTGATCCGCAACCCGGTCGCCATTGATGCGTACCTGGGCACCACGTTCCAGGACGACGTTCTGATGGCCCGCTTGGCTGGTTTCGCTGGCTTCAGTGAATCCAGCATGAACGAAGCCAACGCAGGCACAGCCACCCTTGCCCCGCCCCGTGCCCAAACCGCAATGCGACCCGCTGCTCCGATGAACGGGTTCAACGAGTACGACATCCCGTTGACACCAGCCGAGACACCCGCCGAGAATCCGGTTCCGCCACCGCAATCCCGTCCCGTGACAATGTCCAGCGCTGCGCCAGTCATCGCGTCACCGCCCCGGATGCCGATGGTGATTGACGATGCGATTCCCTACGCCGCCCCGCGCAAGCCGTTGCCACCCATCACCCGTCCCGTCAGTCCGCCGCCACCCGCTGCGGCCTTCAGTTCCAGCACGCAAAAGCTGCTCGAAGACGAAAAAATGCGCCGGTTGATTGAGCAGTTGAAGAACCGCGCCGATCTGCCTAACGCCTGGCACGAACTCGCCAGTCGCGGTGACGCGGCGATCCCGATGTTGCTCGAAGCACTCGAACGGCGTGAGTTAGAAATCCGCCACGTGGCGTTCAAATTGTTAGAATCAATCACAGGTCAAACCCACGACTACCAATCCGACGCCGCCGAAGACGTGCGGTTACGCCAAGTGGCTCATCTGCGGGCGAAGCTGGAAAAGCGGGCGTGAGATGAACGAATTGCGCTGCTATCTGGAGATCGCACCATGTCGAAATTAACCGACCTCACGGACGCCTACGTCGCCGGTCCTGCCCAACTCCGGGCCGCCGTCACCGGGATGACGCGCGAGCAATTGCTTGCCCGCCCGATTCCCGGCAAGTGGAGCACAATGGAAGTCGTGTGCCACATTGCGGACTTTGAACCCGTCTACTTGGACCGCATCAAACGGGCGATTGCGTTGAAGAATCCGCTCGTCTTCGTGGCCGACGAAAACGACTTCGTGAAACAACTCGCCTACCACGACCGCGACCTGGAAGAAGAGTTGAAGCTGATCGAAATCTGCCGCGCCTCAATGGCCCGCATCCTCCGCCACGTCCCCGAAGCCGTCCTCACCCGCACCGCAATCCACAACGAAAAGGGCCTCGTCACGGTCGAGTCGATGCTGACCGGCATCACCAACCACATCAAAAACCACATGGCCTTCATCGTGGAGAAAAAGAAAGCCCTCGGCATCGCGTGACGGAAAACAGTTTCACCACAGAGGGCACGGCGAGCCACGGAGAAGAATTCAAGCGTACAGCAGGAAATGAATTCCCCGGCGAACGACGCGACGTCAGTCCGCCGGTGTGCTTCGGCGTC
>JAYSXU010000508.1:0-12061 GCA_043716965.1 Fimbriiglobus sp. | reverse complement strand
GCCCATGCCTCGACCTCTCGCCAGCGTCTCGCTCGACCTGGACAACCTTTGGTCGTACTTGAAAACCCACGGCGACGCGGGGTGGGATCGCTACCCGTCGTACCTCAACATCGTCGTGCCACGGGTGCTGGATTTCTTGCACGCGCGGCGCGTGACGATCACGTGGTTCATCGTCGGCCACGACGCGGCGCAACCGGAGCATCATGCGGCGTTGCGGCGGATTACGACGGACGGCCACGAAGTCGGTAACCACTCGTTTCACCACGAACCGTGGCTCCATCTTTACAGCGAAGCGGAAATCGAGTCCGAACTCGCCCGCACCGAAGACGCGATTGAACAGGCCACCGGGCAACGCCCGGACGGGTTTCGCGGGCCGGGGTACAGCTTCTCACCCACACTCCTGAACGTGCTAACACGCCGGGGGTACCGCTACGATTGTTCGACGTTCCCGACGTTCCTCGGGCCGATCGCCCGGATGTATTACTTCGCCACTGCCAAGGGGTTGTCAGCGGAAGAAAAGAAGCAACGCGGCCAACTGTTCGGCAAACTCTCCGAAGGGTTGCGGCCACTCTCGCCGTACACTTGGAACGCCATCAACGGGCCGTTACTCGAAATCCCGGTTACGACGATGCCGCTGTTCAGGCTCCCGTTTCACCTGAGCTATTTGCTGTACCTGGACGGCTTCAGCCGGGCGCTCGCGCGGGCCTACTTGCAGTTCGCGGTGACGATGTGCAAAATAGCCAACGTCGAGCCGTCGTTCCTGTTGCACCCGCTCGACTTTCTGGGCTGCGAAGACACGGACCGCCTCTCGTTCTTCCCCGCGATGAAACGCCCCAGTGCGGTGAAGTTGGCGTTCGTTGCCGAGGTTTTCGACGTGCTGATGAAAAACTTCAAGCTCGTGCCGATGGGCGTCCACGCCACCGCGATCACGCACCGCCACCCCGCCCCGATCGGGATCGCCTTAGCATGATGAACGACCCGCGTACCATGTCGAAGGAGAATACGCGGGTTGTTGCCTACCCCGTTTTCATCCTTGCTAGCGTGTTCGTGCTGCACGTCTTCGCCTCGCCGTCCGGGGAACCGTGGAAGTTCAACGACGAAACCCGCCACGTGATGACGGGCGTGTTCGTCCGCGACGCGATCCACGACCTGCCGCAATTCCTGGCGAACCCGAAGGGGTACGCGGTCCGGTATTACACGCAATACCCCGCGCTCGGCTTGCTCGTCTGGCCGCCGTTTTTTCATTGCGTCGAAGGCGTCACGATGGCCGTGTTCGGGACCAGTTACGTGGTCGCGCGGGTCGTGCTGTCGGCGTTCGCGGTGCTTGCTGCGGTGTATGCGTACCGGCTGGCGCTCCGGTTTCACGGGGTGAACGTGGCGAGCATTTCGCTCGCCTTGTTCGGGTTCGCGCCGTTGGTCGTGGACTTTTCCCGGCACGTACTGCTCGAAGTCCCGACGCTGGCGTTGGTGCTCGGGAGCGTGTTTCACTTTGAACGATACACGGCCGATCGCCGAACAAGAGACGCCCTGCTCGCCTGCCTGTTGGCGGCATGTGCCGCCCTGACGCGGTTCGACGGCGTTGTGCTGTTACCATACTTTTTGCTCCGGCTGGTGATGACTCGCAACTTCGGCCTACTCCTACAAAAACCCGTGCTGGTTGGAGTCCTCGCGGCCATCACGGTGACGTTGCCGTACTACCTGTTCACGTGGCGCGAGTACGGCAAGGGCTTGCAAACCGCCGCCGCGTCCGGAACCGCCGCGTACTCCACGGGCTTCCTGGACCCGTGGAACTTTTGGCTCTACCCGTCGTTCGTCGTGGAGCAAATCGGCTACGTCGCCGCGTTGCCGGCGGCGCTCGGGTTGTTCGTTTGCCGGCGGCAAGTCGGGGGGGGGAATGGGCCGTTCTTCGCCATGATCGTCGCAACCTACATCACCTTCGCACCGCTGGCCGAGCCGGAGAAGCGGCACGCGATTTACTGGGTGCCCGCCCTGACGGTGTTCGCGGCCATCGGGCTGTCGCGGCTGTGGCAATGGTCGGGACGATACGCGGGCGTTGCGGCGATCCTCTTCGTCGTGGCCGCCACCATTGTTCAAGCCACCTGGAAGCCGGGGTGGTACGTCATCGGGTACGCGGAAGCGGCCAAATACACCCTGGAACACCGGACCGGCGACCGGCCCCTTTTGTTCGAGGGGGTGCTCAACGGCAACTTCATCTACCAGGTTCGCCGTGCCGATCGGGACCGCCGGGCGTGGGTCTTACGCGGGGATAAAATCTTCTACGCCGTGATGAGCGACTCGCACGGCGGCTACGTCGAATTCGCCGTCACGGACGACGAGATTCTGGCGAAGTTGCACGACTACGACCCCGAATACATCGTCATCGAAAGCCGGCAAATCTTCTACCTGGAGACGCCCGCTTCCGGTCGCGTGCGCAACGTCCTGAAGAATCACCCAGAGTTGTTTCGGTTGGAAAAGACCGTGACGTTCGACACGAACCACGAAGAATTCGCCCTCGGCACCCTCCTGATTTACCGCAAGCTCACCACCAACCCGCACCGCAAGACGGCGATCGAAATCCCCGTCCTCGGACTGGGCCGCAGCCTCGGCGGTTCGCCGTAAGTCAACTCCGTATGTTATCCGGACCACGATCGTCCGAGCCACGACCGTGAGGGAGTGGCCCAAACGACCTGTTACGAAACGGTGTGTCGCAATCAGTGAAGCGTCGGAGAAGTGTGACCCACTTGCGCCACAGTGACAGGTGTTGCGTATATCCGGTGGAAGGTTGGGCCACTCCCTCACGGTCGTGGCTCGGATTGGCACACCACGAGACCCATTGCATGAAGCTCTGCATCAGTGAAGCGACGACGATGCCGAATGCGTTTGCGGCAGACGTGACCAGCTACGCCGACGGCGGGTGTTCGGCGATGGAAGTGTGGTTGACGAAGTTGGAAACCCACCTGGAGAAAACCTCCGTTGCGGACACCCAGGAGTTGCTGCGGGATCGAGGGATGACACTCGGCGTGGCGGCGTTTCAGGGTGGGTTGTTGTTGTCACAGGGCGACCAACGGCAAGCGCATTTCGATCACTACAAGCGACGACTGGAGATGTGCCAGCAGTTCGGCATCCGGACGCTCATCGTAGTCGGCGATTTCAACCAGCGGTTGGACGCGACTTCCGTTCAACGGGCGCTAGTCTCGCTCACCCAAGCGGCTCAATGGGCGGCGGGGTTTGATGTTCGACTGGCGTTGGAGTTTCGTGGGACGGATACGTTTTGCTCGTCGCTCGATACGGCGATTACCCTGGTCGAGCAGTGCGGCGAGCCGAACGTCGGCGTCTGTTTCGACGTGTTCCACTACTACAAGGGGCCGAGTAAGTTTGAAGATTTGGACCGGCTCACGGCCAAGAACTTGGCCCACGTGCAAGTCTGCGACGTGCCCGGCGTACCCCGCGAACTGATGACCGATGCGGACCGGGTGTTCCCCGGTGAAGGGGATTTCCAACTCGCCCCGATCGTCCAAAAACTGCGGGCCATTTCCTACGACGGCTGGGTGTCACTCGAACTACTGAACCCCGTCCTCTGGCAAGCCAAGCCCACCCAAGTCGCCGAACTCGGCATGACGGCATTGCGACGGTTGGTTGACGACGTAGCGGTTTAAGCGATCGGACAGGGCAAAGAACGTCGGCGCCCACAGCCCGACGAAGATGCCGAACCGCTCGACATGCGCGGCGTCCGGTTCCTTGAAAAATACACACACCAGAATGGAAGCAATAATTGACGCGAAACCGAAGACGAAGCAAACGTTGCTGAGCGTCTTGAGAAGGGACTTGGACGTAGTCGTGACCTCGGGTGAATCGACGGAGCATTAAGCGACGCCTTACCGATAGTTACCCCCCGGCCACGACGGTCCAGAATCAAAGTGGTTTGCGTTGAACTGAATAACCGGCGACAACGGCCTCCAGGAACTTGTTGGCGACGTTGACGCCGTTTTCGTAAAGGGGCATGAAGACTTGCTCGCCACCACCGGTAACTACAGATGCCGACCATAACTGTTGCTTCGTCAATGTGAAAGTGTTTGCAATCGCAACTTGGAAATGATGTAATCAGATCGCGTGCATTAATGGGGTTAGCGATTCGTTTTTCTGTCCGAATCGCCGACCCTGTGCCTGTGTCATGTGCTGTGCCGCATTTCGGTTGAGCAACCCGAATCGCAATCGCAGTCGGCCCAAGCCAGCCAAGGAGGCGATTCCAGTGCCGAGCATCAGCAATCCCGATGGAATAGGGACCGCGTTCGCCGGAGCGAATTGGACATCAAGGGATACTACCGTTTGGGGATTGAAACTCAGCCCGTTCCAGTTAACGAACACGTTATCCGCATCGAAAGTCACTCGGGATGCAGTCAGGCCACCCAAGTTCGTCACCCCGTTGATCGTGACCCCCGTAATCGCAGGCACTGTTCCCGCCGAGTCAAAGAGGTCGAAGCCGTTAAATGGAACCGTGTACCAAGTGCCTGAAGAGTTGTAAGTGACGAAAATGTTCGTGTCGGAAATATCAATGTTTGTCCGTGGGTCAAGTGTGGGGAATAAGGGCGCCTCGACACCGGCACCGACTACGAAATTCCGTGTATCAACGTGAGTGCCGAGCGACGGGAAATCGTAATAAAGGGTCATGTTGTTGCTCATGAACCCAGCAGTTGCAACTTATGGGCTGAATGCCCCGGCGAAGAACACGGACATCAGGGCGAACATAACACGCATACAGCACCATATGGTAGGGCGTCGAATTGACGAAGACAGAGTACGACTCTCGAATCAGAGTCTACCAAGACAACTTAGCCTCTGTACCACAAGGTTAAACATTCCGGATATGGGTACAAGTGAAACATCCACCATATACTCAACACATTTAATATTAGTGTCGTGTATCCCGACATGACTATTTCTTGTTCGCCATGAAACTGGACACAGTTAACTTGACAGTGTCAATATCGCTCAGGATGAACGCGTCGGTGCGGGTGGGGTCGTTGACTTTGGCGTAGACTCGCTTGCCGGCGCTGGTGCCTTCGGGGCCGCCGAGTTGCAGGGTTTTCGTGACGCTGCCTTTTTGATTGATGACGATGACCCGTTGCGGTTTTTCGAGGCCGTACAGGCCGAGTTTCGCGTCCTTATCGCTGGCGTATCGTTCGGCTTTCAGGGCGGCGAAGGCGGCCAGGAACTCCGTGACCTTGGCGGGGTCGATTTTCTCGTCGGGCTTGGTGGGGTCGCGCCAGTCCGTACCCGTCTTTTGTAGCACGACGTTTGACGCGCCGGAACTGATGACGACGGACTCGATTTGGGACGCATCCACGTCCGTCCAGACGGCGCGCTTGCGGTACTCGCCGAGGACTTTGCCGGTCAGGATCGGGTCGAGCAGCGCGACCAAGTTGCCCTTGTCGATCATGGCGTGAACGCGGCTGCCGTCCTTTTCCTTGGCACCCAATAGCAGTGTCAGCACCGGCTTGTCGTCCGCGAACAGTTGCCACTTCGCGTCCGGGTTCTTGAGGCCGAACTCTTCGAGTTTCTCCGGCTTATCGGTGAGGATCTCGTCTGCCCGGAGGTTCGCCAGCGCGTTAACGAGTTCTTCAATTTCGGTTTGCTCCGCGTCCGCTGTCGTCGGCTCCGTGACCTTCCACGTTCCGGCGACCTTGGCGAACGTTACCTTGCGGTCGCCGCGTTCCAGCGTCAGCTTGTCCGCGTCCACGAACTTCGCCAGCGACTTGTCGCGAAACTTGATCGCGTCAGACAACAGCTTCTTCGCCAGCGGCCCGGCCAACACGCCGACGGTCTGGGGATCGACCATCGCGTAGCGGTCGCCGTCCGGTTTTGTCGCGTCCACTGGGGCGCCGATTTTCAGCACCTTCGTTTCGGGCTTGTCCGTGCCGAGTTTCAGGGTGACGATCGCGGCGGGTTCTTTCAGGCCGTAAGGTTTATCGAGATCGGTCGGCGCGAACGCGGCGACTTTCACCGCCCGCAACCGGCTGAGTTGGTCCGCGAGGTCTTCCAGCGTTTGCTTGTCCGCCTTCAGCTTGGCCGGTTTGACGACCTCCCACATGACGCCGGTTTGGGTCAGTTCGAGTTCGTCCTTCCCCTTCGTGCGAAGTACGGAAGTGAGCAGTGCGGGGTCAAAAGTGAACAGGGTGCGATCCACGAAATCGAGTTTACCCCGCGCCAGCGATTCGGCAGCGCGTCCCGGTAGCACGCCAACAGCCAAGCCGTCATCCACCCGCACATAGCGTTCGCCGGTCGGTTCGGCTTTGCCGAGTTTGAGGGTGTGCTTCACCGGCACTTCGGGCGGCGTGGTCGGGAGTTCAATCGTGATCGTGTATTCCGGTTTGTCCAACCCGAAGTCGGCCCACTTCACGTTTGCGCCGTAAGCCGCGATACGCGACACCAGGGGGCGGGCGGCCAGGAACGTTAGCCCTTGCACGGTCGGCCCGTCCACGGTGAAGGCCGCGCCAGTCGGCTTCCAGATGTCCTTGTCGTCCTTTGTCAGCGTGACGTTGTTGTCGGCGGTCGCGGTCGTGATTTGCACCGTGGCGATCTTGGCCGGGTCGAGCGACAGCAGCGTTTTGTCGAGCAGTTCGAGGGCGGGTTTGTCGGTTGATTTCAGCACCGTCTCGGGCACGGTGAACACGGCAGGGTTCGTGCCGCCTTCGACCTTGGCGTAACGACTCGCACCCTCCGGCGTCGGCTTGCCGATGACCAGCGTGCGGGTCGCGGGCTGTTCGGCCATCATCGGAACGGTTTCGAGGTATTGCAGCACGATGCGTAAACTTGGCTTGTCGAAGCCGTACTTGGCCGGGTCCGTGACCGTCAGCGTTTCAAACTTGTCCGCCTTCAACTCCGCAACGGCAGCGATGAGCGGGTCCACCGTCGGCTTCGGCACGGTCGCGTCGAACGGCCCGCTCAGCTTCCACTGCCCGTTGTCGAGCTTGATCGCGTACTTTTCCGCAGACACGCCGCGCGTGATTTCGAGCGATCGCATTTTGTCCGTCGGCACGGACCACAGTTGCGGCGCCAACAACGCCAGCGCGCCGCCTTCTAGGGAATCCACCAGCGTCTTGGGGACGCTGAACACGCTGCCGGTGCCGTTGAGCCGCGTATAGACTTCCGGCTTCGTGTCCCGAACCGCACCGACTTCAAGCTTCTGGGCCTTGGCACCCGGACCGTTGAAGCCGAGATCGACCGTGAATCGTGGCTTCGCCAAGCCGTATTTCTTCTCCACGTCTTCCGGCTTCGCGGCGTCATCGACGTACTCGACGACTTCCAGCCGCGACAAGGTATTGGCCAGTTGGTCCGCCTTGCTTTCGTCCGCCGCCATCGCAATCGGTTGAGTCAGGCTCCACGCCGTGCCGGTCGCGGGGGCCTTCTTCGGGGCGCCGGTCAGCGCGAAGGTGTCGCCGGTGTCGCGCTTCACCGTTAGGGTTTCGAGCTTCACGCCCACGGTGTCGAACAGCTTGCGGCTGCGGTACGCGAGCGCGGGGCGGTCGATCAGCTTCAACACGGCGTCATCCACCAAGTTGACCCGCGCGCGGCCGGTCACTTGAACCGCCAGCTTCTTCTTCTCCGCGTCCGCCTTGCCGATCACGTAGGTCACGGTGCGGGGTGACAACGGGGTGTCACCGGGAACGGTGCGGGGTTGCGTGGTGACGGTCAGCTTGGTGCTGGCCGCGTCGAGTTCGAGTTCATTCAGCTTCGCCGCGTCGGTCGAATCGACCACGGCGTCTTTGCCCTTCGCTTCGAGCTTGCCGAGTTGGTCCAGTAGCTCCGTCACCTTCGCCGGTTCCGCGAGTTGGTCGCCGAGGTACCAGCGGTCTTGCTTCTCGTCGTCGCGGTCCGCGTCCTTCTTGCCCTCTTTTTTCGTCAAGGCGATCGGCGGCTTGCCGCGCACCGCAAGTTGCACCCCGGTCACTTCGCCACTTTCAAAGCGGGCCAGCGTCGCGTCGCGGTAGTCTTGCGGGTCGCTGAAAATCGCGTCGAGCTTGTCCGCCCGCAGTTCAAACACGAGGTCGTTGTCTTTCAACTTCGCGTAGCGGTACTCTTCGGTCGTCGCCTTCGGCTGTTGTGGCGGCATACCGGGCGTGACACGCGGGGCTTCTTCGACTCGCGTAACGTTCCGCGACACCTTGCCCAGCAGCACCGTGACCGTTTTGCCGTCGGCCCGCGTCACGCTGATGCTACGTTCGGGCTGGTCGAGTCCCGTTTCGGCGTTGCCCGTTTTGCTCGCTGGGATGAACGATTCGACCCACAATTCCGGCACGGCGGTCAGCACGCCCCGCAGCTTCGCGGGATCGACGTTGTCGCGGAGTTTGAGTTTCTCGTCCAAGAATTCCCATGCCGTCGCCAACTGGTTCGGGTTCAAGCTCGGCTCCGCGTTCGGGCGGTCCGGGTCACGTCTCGCTTCCGGCGTTTTCGCAACACGTGTGAATGACAATGACGATGGCGTTCCGGTTAACCGTTCCAATTTTATGCCACTGTACGCATCCCCCAGAATCGCAACCCGACCGCCTGCAACGGCGAGCGGCTGATTCAGGTTAAACGCTTCGGCACTCAGCTTCACCCGCTCCGCGTCCGGGAACAGTTGCCGCCGGCGGTACACTTCCGGCGACCGTGCAAACAGTGTGAAAACATCCGGCCCGAGGCGAACGACTTCCGGTTCCTGATCGACGCGAACATAAGTCGTCCGCGAAAACGCCGTGTCGGATTCTTTCGATTCCGGTTGGGCGATAAGCAGGGTGAGCGTGCGGGTGACGGCATCGGTGCGGACGTCCACTTTCAGTTGAATCGGCGACTGCGACGCGGCGAGGCCGTAGGGCGCAAAGTCGTCCCCAGCTACCGGGATCGTGTCGAACCGCGACCGCAAACTCGTGATCGCGTTCACCAGCACCGCCACTTCGGAATCCCGCAACGGCCAGTTGCCGGGCTGCGACCACGTGCCGTCGGCGTTCTTCGTGAGGACCAGCGGCGGTTGCTGCGGCTGCGTCAACGTGATCGCTTGAATCCCACCGCCGTTGGCCAATTCCGTCAACCGTGCCGACGATTTGGCTGTCGGCGAATTGCCCGGTGACACCCCGATGACAGTGGCCCGGATTCGGTCCTCGAACCCCAGCCACAACCCGCCGACGGTCACCAGAATAATCAGAAGCAGTGTGATAAACCAACGCATAGTGTCGCTTCACGAATGAGGGTGGTACAGATTTTTCACCACAGAGGGCACAAAAGACCACAGAGAAAGCCAAATCATTTTTTAGGATTTCCTCTGTGGTACTCTGCGCCCTCTGTGGTGAATTCTTCTTTGATAGCTGCTTTACCGGACTTTGCGGATCATCAGTGCGATCAGGCCGAAGTACGCCACAATGGCGGGTAAGCCGATGAACGTGGCCCAGCGCCAGACGCGGAACTCGCTGGGCAGCAGGTTCACTCGGGGGTAGCTCCACTTTTCCGCTTCGGGCACGGCGTGGGGCAGGCGGTCTTCGCGGTGAAGTTGCCAGTTCAGCGTGTGGACCAGGAGCGTTTCGTGGGCCGGGTCAAGGCGCTTGCCGACGAACAGCCCGCCGTGGCCGAGCGCGACGATTCGCACCGTCGGGCGCTTCACCTGTTGGGCGGCAAGCGTCAACCCAGCGGCGTACAAGCCAGAATCGAACCGCATCGCCAAAGCAGCGGCCATGTGGTGTTCCGGAGTTGTCATGTGTGACCCGGTTTCCTTGCCATCGAACCAACTCACCGGGACCGGGACTTCGACTGCAACACCCACGGGAAATGGCCCGCGCCGCTCTTCGTCGCGGGTGCCGCGCTTCGGGTCGTCGGGTTTGGCCGGTTCAAATTTCGGGATGGTGTCTTCACTGGCTAGTGGCTTGTCTTTGTTAAAACTGTTCGGCCCGGTGTGCATGATCTCCGGCGCGAACGGCAGTTTGTCCGCCAGCTCGCTAGCCACATAGAAGGGGCGGTACCCGCTCTGTTTCACTTCCAACTTGCGATCGACGGCGCGGGACGTAATGCGGAACGCGGCGGTGATCGGATTCGGCGCCTTGCCCGGCGGTTCGGGGACATCGAACGACAACGGCGTCAGTTTCACGGACACGCCGAACTCCTGCCCCTGCTTCTCCGCGATGGCTTGCACGTCGTCGTCGGTCAGGACCGTTTGTTGCCCGAGGATGATCCCAAGTTGCGGCAACAGTCGTTCGACATCGTCGGTAGCATCGCCGGGGCTGCGCGGGTCGGAGATGGTCGGCCCGAACGCGAACAGAACCGGCTTCCCGGCTTTGATGAACTCTTGCACGACTTCGGCTTGGTCCTTACTCAGGTTAAAGATCGGCGATGGGATCACTTCCCCGCTGGCGATTTTCGTGACGGTGAGCCGGGGCACAATCAGCACGTCGCAATCATCGACGTACTGCTTCAACTTGGTTTTCACGTCTGTGATGCGGCGGTTTTCGACGGCGCGTTCGTTGCGAAGCACGTCCTTATACTGTGTACCAGCTTCGGCCAGTTGGGTGCGGAACTCGGCGAGTTCGGCCTTAAAAACATCGAGTTGCGTCGCCAACGCCCGCAGCACTTCCCGCATCTTGGCTTCAGAAGTGATGCGACCCCGAACGAAGTTTTGCAGCACCCGCAACGCTTCGACGATGTTCTTTTGCTTCTCGTCGTCGGTCTTGGCCGCGTCTGCAAGTGCCACGAACTGATCCGTTTTCGTTTTGCCGTCGGCGATGAGTTTGATCGCCATCTCGCGGTCGGAAATCAGCAGGTTCAGCAAGTTGTAACGCGACTCGGTGCGTTCCAATTCGCTCTCTTCGTAGGTCGTCACGGCCGGGGTGGGCGGACCACCACGACTCCAACGTTTCAGGATGACATCGACCACGTCGAACCCGTTGCGTTCCAGCGCCACCCGCATCCCGGCGGCGCTGTACTCTTCGATCGTTTCCCGCGTGGTGAGCAACGGGTGAATCACCGCGAGGCCGACTTTGGGTTTGCGTTCTTCGAGCGAAAGCACTTTGCGAACGAACGCCTCCTTGCCGCGTGGCAACAGAACCAAGTTCCCGTCGCCGAGTTTGGAACTGGTTTTGTCCAGTTGGTAAAACTCCGCGAAGCTCAGCCGCGTCACGTTCGCCGGGTAGACGAGTGACATCGTGCTGTCACTCGGGTCGGGAACGACGGCGGGGTGCGGGCCGGTGCTGGCGGCGAGCCGGTCGCCTTCGGCACGCGGTTTCGCTTGGACCTTTTCGTCCGCGTAGAAAAAGATGCTATTTTCCGGGGCCGATTTGATCGCCACGTCCAAGCCGGGCCGCTTGCGGGTGAGGTCGTTCACCGCGCGCTCAAAGCTGATGTCCTTGCGGTTCAGCACGACAACGTTGAACTGCGGGCCGAACTCCCGCAACTCGTCCACGAGGTCGTTGACCTTCTCGACCACCTTCTGTTCCGCCGCGCCGTCGTAGGCGTCCGATTCTTCGGACAGGATGCCGGCGGACTTGTTCAGTTGCAGCACCACCACTGTCGTCGGGCTGTCACTCCGGAGTTTTTTTAACTCCGAGACCAACTCCGGGGCCAGCGTAAATTGCTTCGCCCGCGTGGCGTCGTAGCGGTAGTAGGTGCCGAACGAGATGACGTTGACGATGCCCAACAAGGCCACGCCGAGGCCGACTTGCAGGATCGTGTTCAACCCGATCGAGGACCGTCGCCCGGTGACCAGGAACATCGCACCGAAGAGTTCAACCAACAACCATAACAGCACAGTCCCCAAGCCCGCCACCAGTGCGATGGCCCCGGAATTCGATTGCAGAATTGGCCAGAATTGCTCGCCCCATTGCGTCAGCCCGTCAACCGTCCACGCGGTTGGGAGAGTCAGCGAATCGGCGGCGAGTAGTGCCCCGGTGGGAATCGCTAGCAACGCCGTCATCCCCACCAACCGCCCGAGGAACCGGAACCGATTTCCCGTCGTGGTGCGGTGGCGAACGTCAACTGTACGGATCGTGACAGGGCGTGTATTCATAGCAGATTCATGTTCAATAAGATAGATTCGATCAACCAA
>JAYSXU010000507.1:0-3972 GCA_043716965.1 Fimbriiglobus sp. | reverse complement strand
GGAGACGTTGCTGGCGATGGCGTTGCTCGCCGGGCAGCGCTGGGCGATCGGGCTGCCGTTTCTAGTGTGGTTCGTCGCAACCGGAGTTGCGTTAAATTGTGCCGAGTCCACCGTTCGGGGCAAAGACCCCAAGTGGCCGTACTTGCCGCTGGAAACGCACCCCGTGTTCGATTCCGCCGTGCTACGCCGTTGGCCGGACTGTTGGAATCCTGCCGATCCGGATGAACTCCGCGACGCCTTGGGGCAGTTCAAGAACGCCCACCCCTCGGCCACGTGGCGTGACTTGCGTGCCGTCGCCACTTACTTGAAAACCATCGATCCGCCGTTGCGGGACCGCGAACTGACGGCGTTCCACGACAGCACCCACCCGTTGTACTTGATGCTCGACCTCGAACCTTCGACACGGTATTTGCACTTCGGCACCGCGTTCACGTTTCGCAAGCACGCGGCGCAAATTGCGGGCGAAGTGCGGGCATCGCCGCAACGGTACGTCGTCAGCGATCTCAGTCGCATGACACACCACCGTCGGGACGTGTTACTACCGGATGCGAAAGGAACGATGAACGGTTTGCCGGCGTGGCTGCCGCTCTCGCAACGAGACCAGTTTCCGTGGAATCAGCCGGTTGTCTTTCGGTCGAATCGCTATCTTGTTCACCGCGTAGATAAACCAATCGGCGTTGTGGACGTGCCGCTCTGGCAAGACCTCGATAAACTCGGCCCCGGTGAATCGTGAGGGAATCGTGAGCGAATCGGTGAAGCAGGCTCCACTCGCAAGTTCCCGTTGGATGCCCTGGCGCTCGGCCATCGTGGCACGGATCCTAACGACTCTGGCGCTCGTCGTCGGCGTTCCGCTTTTCTTGCGTATGCCGCCGTGGTGCGATCTGACACTTTACGATGTCGCTGCCCAAAATCTGTTGCGCGGCGGCGTGCATTACCGCGACGTGTTCGATACCAACCTCCCCGGCTTCGTGTGGATTCTCACGGCGATTCGTGCCACCTTTGGGTGGAGTACCGAAGTGGTTCGGTGTGTCGATTTACTCATCGTCACCGGCATCGTGGTGCTGCTAGATCGGCTGGCGGCTTACGGTGGCGCGACCCGGTCTAGCCGGGCATGGATGGTGGCGGGTGTGGCAATTTTTTACCCGTTCACGTCCGAGTTTAATCACGCCCAACGCGACGTGTGGATGATGCTCCCGGCTCTCGGGGCGGTCGTTCTGCGCTACCGACAATTCCAAACCGTCGGTGCCATCCCGTTCCGCTCCGCCGTACTTCAAGGCGTGGTGTGGGGTCTTGCGGTGTGGATCAAACCCCACGTTGTTGTGCCCGCGGCGTGCGTCTGGCTCAGCACACTGCCCCGACTGAAGGCACAGAACGGTTGGAGTGGCGTGGCTACGGATTTGATCGGCAATGTGGTGGGCGGTGGGGCCATCGGCTTGATGGGCGTGGCGTACTTGATCGCCAGTGGGACGTGGGAACCGTTCGTGGAGGTGTTCACGTTCTGGAACCCCGGCTACTTCCAAAACATCCAGGCGGAGTTTACGAAGCGCGTGATGGTGCAACTCGACTACTTCCCGCCGTGGGGTTATCTGCAACTCGCCAGTGTGCCATTAGCGCTGGGGTGTCTGGTGGATGGCCTCACACGCTCGGGTTACGTCGGCCAGAAGTTACCGGCGTGGCTGTGGCAGCGTGCGGATTCAGAACAGGTACGATTCGGGCGTCTGATCCTGGCAGCGCTCTACGTCGGGTGGTCCGGGCAAGCGCTGGTGTTGCAAAAGGATTTGCACTACGCCCACGTCTCCGAGGTCTTCCTTCTGCTGGCACTGTTGAGTACCCACCGTTGGGCACCCGGCGCGCTGATGGCGACGTGGTTGACGATCACCAGCGTGATCGTCGGCACGGGGTTGGCCCCTGCGCAGAACCCGCACCCGGCACTCATGCAAGCGCACCAACCGCTAGCGTGGATCATTCAGCACCCTGCGCTGGACATGACGCGGTTGAAACAATGGCCGGCCTGTTGGCGGAAGCATTTGTCACCAAGGGATTATTTTCATCGCCGGATGACCCTCGCTCAGGTTCGCAACTTTGCTCCTTCGACGAACTGGACCGAGATCTACGAAATCGTTCAGGAACTGGAGCGTCGCGGCGCCACGGACGATGTTATTTGCTGGCACGACAGCCCGCACGTGGTGTACGCGATGGCCCACTTCCCGCCTGCGTACCGCTTCCAACACGTCAGCAACATGATTCAGATCGGCCCCGCCCAAGAAGCCCGCATGTGGGCGGAACTTCAGGCCGCGACCCATGCCCGGTACGTCGTCAGCGATCTCGAAGGCGTCTTTTGCGACGAACGCAACCAATTCGGCCCGGACCGCCTTCCCCCCAAGATGCCCGCCAGCTACCGCAACTACTTCCCCTACGACCAACCCGTCATCTTCCGCAGCGGCATGGGCCACGGCCGCTACATGATCCACGAACTGACGAAACCAATCCATCCGCTGTACAAGTTCGACCCCTGACATTGGGTGGGATGCTTTATGAAACTTCAGAATGCCCTCGGTTTATTACTTTGTGATAGACTTCAGTGAGGCCAGTTGCTGAAGGAATCGTCGATGGACATCCGTTATTACCTTGACCCGGATACGCAGCAACCCCATGTTTACGGACACGGGGTTACCGAGGCAGAGGTTGAACAGGTTTTGCGAAACTCCGGGGAGGATGTGCCGGGGTCGCGGGACACTCGAATGAAGTTAGGGCAGACGGATGCCGGGCGTTACCTCCAAGTCATCTATGTTCCTAACGACGGCCCTCACAGTGTGTTCGTAATTACGGCGTATGATTTACACGGGAAAGCCAAGCAAGCATATCGGCGGCGTCGCCGGAGGAGAGGGCAATGAGTATCTCGCAGAAATTCCCTTCAGGTTGGGATGCGTCTCGTGTCCGGGATGTTTTGGCACATTACGAGGCCCAGACTGAAGACCAACAGGCTAACGAGATTGAGTCGGCGTTAGACGTCGAGGGAATAACAATGATTGCCGTTCCCGACGAGTTGGCAGACGAGGTTCGTGCCCTGATCGCTCGGCATCAAATCGCCACGCCGTAATTGCCTACCTTTCAACCAACGAAAAATCCCTCGATTGGCGTTCCCCCCCTCGAACCATCGGCGTAGAATCCGCGCGGGTTGGCTTTTGGTTTGATGGGGGCGTGGGAATGGTTTGGGTCATACTTTTTGTGTTGCTGCAACCGCCGGAGCGGGTTCCCGCAACGCCATTGACGGTGGAAGAATCGGCGCGCCGGGAAGCCCTGACGCGGTACGGGTTGGGGTTGATGCAGACGCGGCGGGAGTTGCCGGTTCAGGCGCTCAAGCAGTTTGAAGCGGCGGCGAAAGCGGATCCGGCTTCGCCGGTTCCGCTGAAGTCGCTAGTAAAATCCTACGCCGACTTGGGCCGCTACCCCGCCGCCATTCGCACCGCCAAGAAGGCCCTCGAACTCGACAAAAACGACTACGAGACGGCGCAGCTTCTCGGGCAGATTCTCTTCGATGGCAAAAAATACCCCGATGCCATTGCGGCCCTGAAGCAAGCCGTCGATAGCCCGACCGTGGCCAAACTCCCGGCGAAGCGGTTCGGAATTTTGCGCGACTTGGCCCGCGTGTGCGACACCGCAAAGGATTGGCCGAACCTCGAATCGGCGGTGCGGGCGAGTCTGGCAATCATCGCGGAGTCGCGCAACGCATTACTGAGTTCGCCACTGTTCTCGGATGAAGTCGAATTGAACCGCGAGCAGGCGGTGTTGCAGGAGAAGCTGGGGCAAGCCCTGGTCGGACAAAAGAAGTTCGCGGACGCGATGACCACCTTCCGCAACGCCGCCGTGCTCTTTCAAGCCGTGAACGATCCGATCGGCGCCAAGCGGGTGTCGTGGAATTTGTCCGGCGTGTTACTCGAACAGGGTGACAACGAGCAAGCCTACGCCCAA
>JAYSXU010000506.1:0-3972 GCA_043716965.1 Fimbriiglobus sp. | reverse complement strand
TCGTTGTAGGCGCTCGGGTTTACTCCACCAGTGGCAGCCAGTCCGTGACATCAAACCGCGAGTGCGGGTTGACTTCGATACAGTTGCTGGCTTCTTGGTACGCTTCCCAGCAGGGTTCCAGCACGCGGAACAAGTCGGCGGTTCGCAGGCACCCTTGTTCGCGGCAGAAGAGCAGGTCGGTGTCGGAACCTCGAACCGGAACTGTCGTCGCCGAGGGCAACGCTTTCTTCACTTCTTCGGAGTACATCCGGCCGGCATCGGTGTCGGGGACCATCACGAACGTGCGTTCTTCTTCGGCAGGGCCGCCGGCTAACGGGGCTGCTGCGCGGATATTGCTGGCGATCCGACGCCCGAGTTCGGCGGGAACGTTGCCTGCCGCCGAGAGTTCAACGGCGGTCACGTCTTCACTCGGCAATAAGTTTGTCAAGAAGGCCGTGGCCTGTTCGATCATGGGTCTGGCGAGGTTCTGCATCAGGTCCGCCGAGCCGCGACACAGCCCGGTCAGCCCGCCGCGTGGTTCCACGACCAGTCGTGTCAAAATCAGTTCGAGCCGGATTTGCTCTTCTGCCGGAAGGGCGGCCAACATCTCGGTCGCGGATCGGTCCAACAGGGCTTCGCCATACGGCAGCACCACCCGCATCGTGTTCGATTCTTGCAGCGTCGTCTGCATCAGTTCTTCGGTGTCTTGGCTCATGTGCGCACTGCCAGGGGGCGTCATACCGTGCTGGGGGAGCTGCATTTGCGATTCCATTTCCCCCGCCAGTTGCACGACCCGTGAACGTGCCAACGCCAAGTCCCGAAGCTTTTCTTCAAACCAGCTTTGCATCCGCCGATAAAACTGCGACGAGACCAGGCCGAGGTCTTCTTTCAACCGGAGTTCCGCAAACTGCTTGATGCGATCCACCAAGTGTCGCAACGCCCGCCCCACACGACTGCCGAAGAGGTTGAAGGCGCCGGCTTCGCTGAGTCCTTGACACGATTCGAGCGCACTTTGGAGTTCCGCTCTCGACTTTTGCCGTGGGATGACCGCGTTTTCCAGTTGATGTTCAACCGAGGTGGCCGCCGCAGCACACGCGGCGATGAGTTGAGCGATGACGGCTTCAGTGATTGCGATTCGTGGTCCGGACAGTTCTTCCAAGGGCCGGAGCAATTCCGTCATTTCGTTTTGCCACGCATCGACCGAACGCTTCAAGCCGAGATCGAGAACGCGACTTAATCGACCACGCCGGAAGGTGCTGTCGGATTCGGTCGTGGGTTCGACGCCGACCAAATCGCGGCACTGGTCCCAGATGGCCACCGCCCAACTGACCGGGTCGATGCGCCGGGTCGCCACTTCCGCTTGCGGCTGAAGGTTGGCTTGCCACGTGCGAATCGTTTGGACCGGGTTGCCTTCTTGGGACGTTGCGGATTCGGCGGCGATGAAGCGTTGCACGTCGTCAGGCGTCAGCCGCGAGTCGTTCAAGATCGACGATAAAATTTGGTTCGCGTCTTCGGGGAGACGAACTTGGCCGAACGCCGCCCACGTGCGAATGAAGCGGGCGCTGAGTTGTCGGGCCGCCGATCGCAGCAGCAACCCGCGCGGGTACCACACGCCGAACGTGCCGAACCCGCGAAACGGCGTTCGACCCACCGGAACGCGGCCTTTGCGAATTTTTTCTAAGCCGGTGCCGAGTGGCGTCGTCACGTCGTGGGTCACATACCCCGCGAGGTGCGAGACACAATCGCGGAACGCTTCCGCCGTCCGGCTCGCCATCGGCAGTAAATACGTGGCGTTGAAGGGTAACCCCGCTGCTTCAATGTGCGGGCCTTCGGGGCCACCGTACTGTGCGGAGAACTTCACTTCGGGATCGGCAAAGTGGTTCAACTCCGTCAACGTGGCAAAGATGTTGGCCAGTTCCATCGGGGGTGACGAAGGGTCTTCCGGGGCGCCGGAGAAGACGAACGACGTCACCGGGGCGTCCGGGATGTTGAACCGATCCAGCGACCGCCGCACGGCGTGCCCGACGTCCAACAGCATCCCGCTTGTGCCACCACTGGCACTCGAAAACACGTAGATACTTGGCACTTTCGTGCGAACTGTCAGGCCGGTTTGGTCCGAGGATTGGCTGACCGCTTCGGGGTGCGTGGCCACTTGGATTTCATGCCGAAGCCGTGTTACGAACCGAAGGTAGTGGTCGCAAAACGCGAGGCGGCCCAAGGCCCGTGATCCATCGACCTTCATCGACCGCGGAATGCCGTAGAGTTTTTCACGCGGCAACCATTCCAGCAGTTGATCAAGTTGACGACGGCGGTACCCGGTGACGGCTTGCAACGGCGCGTGAAAGGTGTGTTCCGGGAGCAGGGCGGAATCCGTGGAACCGGCGGTGGCTTTAGAAACCGTCTCCGGGTCCGTGTCGATGTACAAGAAGCGGAAGCACGGGACTTGCGAAAGTTCTCCGATGCGGTCGAGCAACCGGCAGCGAATTTGTTGGAGCGCCCGCCGGCCGAACGAGCCAATCCCAATCAGAATCGTTGGCCGCAACACGCCTTCTTCGGGTCGAAAACTGACCGACATACTCATCGAGTGCTGGGAATTCTGTCTCGCTTTGGGCAGCAGACGGTCCGCGAGCTTCGTCGGAATCGTGATCGGTGTTTTTCGTTGGAGGGTGGGGACAGTCGTTGGTGTCCCCGTTGTCACGGTGGACTGTTTGCGGTTGGCCGGCGCCACAATTGAACTGCCGCTCGACTTCATGTCATCCCGAAGCGAGCCGCCACCCAGGGCTTTCACGAACGCGATGTTGGAGGGGAAACGATCCTCCGGGTTTTTCGCTAGCGCTCGGGCAACGGCCACCCGGTCGCCACTTGGCAACATGCTGAGGTCGGGGGCCTCGGTCATGTGTTGCAGGGCCAGTTGCCGGATGTTCTTGCCGTTGAACGGGCGGAGGCCGGTCAACAATTCCACGTAAAGTACGGCAAGGCTGTACTGGTCCGTGTGCTTGGAGATCTTGTTGGCAAACGTTTCCGGTGCGGCGTAAATCGGCGTGATGCCGCCCATCAAACCGGAGCAACTTTGCCGTTCGAGGTGCTTCACGAGACCGAAGTCGGCCACTTTCACGCGGTCGGCGATGAGGAACAGATTCTTCGGTTTCACATCGAGGTGTTGGAGGTTGTGTTTCTCGATCAGGTGGTCGAGACCTTCGGCGGCGTCGGAAATGTAACCCAACAGCGTATCGCGTGGGATACCGGGGTTACCGGCTTTTTGACATTCTTGAAGCACGTCGTGGAGACTTTTGTCCGCCAACTCCATCACAATGAGGAGTTCTCCGCCGACAACGTCAATCCGTTCCATCGACAAAACGAACGGGTGCCGGACCGCCTTGACCCGCTCCATCGCTTTGAATTCTTGGGCCGCCTTGGCGGAATCGTCATCGAGAGTGTTCAGGTTCCCGTAGACGAACTTGATCGCCTTGTGAATGCCACCGGGCGCAACACACTTCCAAACCTCACCGAAGCCGCCAGTTCCCAGCGGTTCGAGGAGGTGATAGCCCGGCAGCGGCTCGGTATCAGGTTCACGTAACCAGTTCATGGCACCACCGGTACGGGGTTCGGCTCGGTCTAATCCGGTTCCAGTCGCACGGCGCGGACGGTCCGCTGCGAACCTGCAAAACCTGACGAACCGGCACGGGCGAACCGGAACCAGGTCGCGGACAAAATGCCCGCGAGGCACGGCATTCACCCAAGCCTAGTTCACACGGCGCGATCACGCCGAAAATCTTGAGGGATTCCTTCCGCTATCAGCGTAACGCCTGGGCGAAATGTTCCGACGACAGCGGAGATTGCTGACGTTTTTGGTTTTCAACCCCACCGGGGTTGTTCCCTTAGCCCAGGGTTGCGGGCCGAAGGCCCGTTACCCTGGGAACCTGCACCCAACCCCAACCGACTTGCTGGGGAGGATACTTCCCAGGGCGGAAGCGTCCCAGGGTAACGGGGCCT
>JAYSXU010000505.1:0-3973 GCA_043716965.1 Fimbriiglobus sp. | reverse complement strand
ATTAGCCTGGGGTTGAGCGCAGCGACACCCCAGGTATCCACCGCACACATTTTCAACGACCCCGGTCGAGGTCGCAGGTCTTACCGCTTCGGCGTCGGGAACTCGATGGCGTTCACGAGGGTAATGTCTCGGGTGCCGATTTTGGCGGCTTGCTCTTGGCGAGCCAGGACCGTGACCGCGAGTTGGTCCCCGTTCGGACCGGCGAGCAGGAAGAAGGATTGCACCACGGGCAAGCCGTCTTGCTTGCCTTTCAACGCCACGCGGTACAGCCAACGCCCCGCGTCGGTGGGAATCACGCTATCTTCGGTGACGGCTTCGGGCACCCATCCGGGCAGGTTGGCGAGCAGTTTCTTGAACTCGTCGGCGGGGGTGTGTTGCCCGGCCGTGGCGCGCTTCCACGTCGTCATCGTGGCCTGGGCGGTGAATTCGCCCTTTTCCAGTAACCGCATCACGAGGTGATCCTTCGTTCGCCCGACAACGTGCCATTCACGCGGGTAAACGAACTGGTACCGGCCGTCCGCATCGGCATAACGAAGCATCGTGACTAAATCTGTAGTCTTCGCGTCCGCAGGAATCTTGGCACGCACCGTGGCGTTGAGTTCTTTCGGTTCTTCGTTCAAAGCCGTTCGCTTCAGGGAGAGGATTGCTTTCACTTCGGTAGCAGGGCTGGCCGGACCTTGGGCACGCTCGTCGCTTTGCTCCCATTTCAGTTCGATCACCCGCTTCGTTGCAATGGCAAACGTGCCGGTTGCGGTGATCGACAGTTTCGCGTGGGCGCCGCCTTCGATGCCTTCGGCCACGCCAGTGATGGTGAACACCGCTTGGCCGTCTTTGACCTCCGTCAGCTTGCCGACGAGTTCGGACTTAATTAGCCCCTCGAACAAGCAGACGTGTTGCGACGCCTCCGCCCCGATCGGCCAGGTGTCCCCGATTTTTAGTTCCTTGTTTGGCAGCAGCGCGGGAATGCTGAGCGTGTCGAAGTGTTCCGCAACGAGTTCGAGTTCTTCCCGGTACAGCGGCCCGTCCGGGCTGAAGTGAAGTGAACCTTCCGTGGTCCGCTGGGCAATAATCACCCGCCGATCGGCTGCCAGTTCACGGGACGTTCGATCGACCCCGGAATCGCCGTTCGACTTGGCCACTTCGTAGTGCCGCACCACTTTGCCAACCCCGCCGCGTGCATCACCGGATTCAATGCGCTCGACGAACTTGTGGGCCGCAACCGCCTGAAACGGGATGGCGTCCAGCTTGCCTTGCCGTTCGACATTCATCTTGCCGGCCAATTTTAAATCCAGCTCGTAGCGGAACAGTTCACCCGGCTTGACCTCTTCGCCCAACGTCACCGTCTGCCCGAACGCCGAACCCGTGAACAGCAGCGCTACAACCAACCCCATCGCGGAACGCACTCGAAGTGCCATGCGCAGTCCCCCAACTCAGTGAACAAACAAGTACCGGGGAATACCGCGAAGTGCCAAGCGATGCAAGACGAACGCGACGGACTTAAAGCCCGTTCGCGTCCGGGTCTAAACCCGCCGCGAGCATTTTCGCCCGCAACCGTTCCAGTTTCAGTTCAAACGCCGTGGCACGCTGCGTTTCGTGTTCGGCGCGTACCGTTTGAGTCGCAGCACGTTGGGCTTCGTGCTCGGCGCGCCGAGATTCTGAGTCGGCGCGTTGCGATTCTGAGTCAGCGCGTTGGGATTCGAGGTCAGCCCGTTGGGTTTCTTGGGCCGTTTTCTCGCATTGCTCCAGATACGTCAAGAACACCCGACCATCCGGGCGGCGGATGACGAGTTCTTCGCCTGTTAAGTCGAACTGAATCCCCAGTCGTGGGCTGGTGAAGCCGTTCAGGACCGGGATTTTGACGAACTTGCCCGAGACACTGCGTTGGTAGCCCGTCATTTCAACGTCATCGGGGTCGTAGAGGTAATACTCTTCAACCCCATGCCTTTCGTAGAAGATCACTTTCCGGGCCATTTCGGTGGGGCCGTTTCCGGGCGACAACACCTCGAACACCACTTGCGGTGCCAGCCCGCCTTCATTCCATTGTTGGTAACTGCCGCGATAGCCCTTCGGCCGACCTAACACGACCATCGCGTCCGGCGCTGTACAAACTTTGTTCTTGCCTTCGACGGGATACCAGAGCAAATCCCCGGCGACGAACACGTCCGGGTTGTCACGGAACAGATCGTCTAGGCCGCCCTGGATGGTGACGATCCACCGAAATTGCAGTGTGTTTTCCGCCATCGGCTTCCCATCGCTCTCGGGATAAACCACCGTGTCGGGTGGTGACGAACGAAGCGGTACGATCATGGTTGACCCTCATCATGCTTGCTCGAAGCAGTCTGCCATCATTTTCTGGTCGTCCGTGTCAAAATGTCCAGTGCAAAACACGACATCCCGCCAACTGGGGTCGCCATTGCAACAACTCGGGTACTAAACCGCAGCGAGCGCCAGTGAGCAGTTGTGGCCGCCGAAGCCGAAGCTGTTGGACAGGAGGTGTTTGACGCGGACTTCGCGGGCGGTGTTGGGGATGTAGTCGAGGTCGCAACCGCCTTCGCGGTCCTGGTTCGTCAGGTTGATCGTCGGGTGTAAGACGCCGTGCTTCAAACTGAGGGCGCACGCAATCGCTTCCACGCCGCCACTGGCCCCGAGCAGGTGACCGATGAGGCTCTTGGTGCTGGAAATCATCAGCTTGTAGGCGTGATCGCCGAAGACGTGTTTGATGGCTTTCGTCTCGGCCACGTCGCCCAACGGGGTGCTGGTGCCGTGCGCGTTGATGTACTCCACGTCCGTGAAGTTCCAACCCGCTTGCTTGACCGCTTGCCGCATCGCCTCGGCGGCGCCGATGCCGTCTTCGTGGGGTGCGGTGATGTGGTACGCATCGGCGGTGTTGCCGCAGCCGACGATTTCACAATAGATGTTCGCGCCACGCGCTTTGGCGTGTTCGTACTCTTCGAGGATTACCAACCCGGCGCCTTCGCTTAGCACGAACCCGTCGCGGTCCTTGTCCCACGGTCGGCTGGCGGTGGACGGCGATTCATTTCGTTCGGAAAGTGCGCGACAGGCAATGAAGCCGACCACGCCCATCGGGGTGATTGCCGCTTCGGTGCCGCCGGTCACCATTGCATCGGCACGCCCGGATTGAATCGCGGCCATCGCGTCAGCCATCGCGTGTGCGGCCGAGGAACAGGCGGTGCTAACCGTGGTATTCGGACCCCGTAAGCCCCAACGAATCGAGATGGACCCGGCAGAGGTGTTCGCAATCATTTTCACGATTGTGAACGGACTAACCCGACTGGCACCACGGGTGTTCAGGGTCGAGAAGCCGTCTTCAAATTCGGACAGACCGCCAATGCCGGTGCCTAAAATCACACCGACGCGGAAGGGGTCCATCTTGCTGAAATCGATGCCGCTGTCGCGGACCGCTTGGTCGGCGGCCACGACTGCGAACTGGCTGACCCGATCCAATCGGCGTGCTTCCTTGGTGTCCAGTACGGGGTCGGTTTTGAAATTTTTAACTTCGCCGCCGAACTTCACTTTGAACGTGGAGCAGTCCACAAGCGTAATCGGCGCGATGCCACTCTGACCGGCAAGTAGCCCTTGCCAATACTCGGGGACCGACAACCCCAGCGGGTTGACGGTCCCAATTCCGGTCATCACGACGCGACGACTCATTACGCGATCACTCCGCCTTCGCCCGCTTGCTTTTCTTTCATTTTGGCTTCGATGAACTCGATGGCCTGCCCGACGGTTTTGATTTTTTCGGCTTGATCGTCGGGGATTTGACAATCAAATTCTTCTTCGAGTTCCATCACTAGTTCGACAATGTCGAGCGAGTCCGCCCCGATGTCTTCAATGAAGCTCGTGCCGCGGTTGACTTTTTCTTTGTTGACGGCCAGGTGTTCACACACAATATCAATGACTCGTTGTTCCACGGACACGCGGCGACCCTCCCAGGGGCATTGAACCAGTTTCG
>JAYSXU010000504.1:0-12076 GCA_043716965.1 Fimbriiglobus sp. | reverse complement strand
TGTTTCCGGAAGCCGCTGTCGCCACGCTCCTCCCGGACCTGACGTTCGAGAATCCCCCAAAGACTGATTCGGTCCAGGTGCCACCTGCGTTGGGCATTGAGACGTGGTTCGAGGCCAAAACATCCCCGCCCGCGAAAGCGATCGGCGAACCCGTGATTGAACTGGTCGAATCCCCCGTGCCGGTCGTCGAAGAATTGGAGATTATGGACACGCCGCCGAACCTGCCCTTACCGACCCCACGCCCGATTGACCCGAAGCCACCCGTGGGTGCGAACATCCCGGTCGTGCAACCGAAACCAAAACTCAGCCTCAGCCATTTGCCCGAAGCGAAGACGTTGAAAACGCAAACCGTCTTCCGCGCCCCGCACGAACTCCCCGACCCCATTCGCCCCAAGCCGCGCATCGCGCTGGCCATGTTCGTCGTGCTGGGAAGCATTATCGCGTTCATTCTGGGTATGACCGTGGTGGTGTTCGCGCTGGTGTACGGCTTCAGCAAAGTGAACCGCCCGAAAGCAGCCTTGGCGACCGTAACGCAGCTCGAATCTGACCAAGGTAATCGTGGCTTCGCTCTAGAAAGCTTAGCGACTTGAACAATTCCTTCCGTGTTGAAAATACGGCATCCCGTGCCGGTGAGCAGATTTTTCGTCAACTCCTGTGACGATCAGGCTCGCTTCACCCTGACGCCCAATTTTACCAGCCTGCTGCTGAATAGTTGGACCTGAACCCCTCGTTTTGCCGACGATGTTAACTCTGCGTGTGATTGGCGCGATAGGCAGGTTGCCTTGACCGGACGGGAAAAGTCCCCGAAAGTAAACCATCACTCCTTTGCGACAATCTCCTGATGTGCCGGCGATCCCGGCTTGAGGATGCTTCCCGATGGCTAACTCTCTCGCTGCCCCACCCCCCGCACCGGCGTTCAGTTACGACGAAGTGCCCTACGAAAGCCACCCGTTTGCCCAAACCCACCCGAGTCGGTTGTTCACGATCGGCACGCTGTTTGGGATGCGTCCCACGCCGGTGCAGCGCTGCCGCGTACTGGAATTAGGGTGTGCCGCTGGTGGGAACTTGATCCCGATGGCGGAGTATTTGCCGGACAGCGAGTTCGTTGGACTCGATCTGTCGGCCCGGCAGATTCAAGACGGCAACGAGATGGTGAAGGCGTTCGGCTTCAAGAACATCACGCTGAAGCACGCCAGCATCATGGACGTGAACGACTCCTACGGGATGTTCGATTACATCATCTGCCACGGCGTGTTCAGTTGGGTGCCGAACGACGTTCAGGAGAAAGTGCTGCAGATTTGTGCCAAGCAACTCACACCCAACGGCATCGCGTACATCTCGTACAACACGTACCCCGGTTGGCACCTTCGCGGCATGATCCGCGACATGATGCGGTACCACTCGGAGCGGTTCAACACCCCGCAACTCCGCACCCAACAAGCCCGCGCGTTATTGGACTTCCTTGCGCAGTCCGTGCGGCAAGACGGCGGGGCGTATTCCGTGCTGTTGAAGACGGAACTCGAAACGCTCCGGACGCAGGCAGACCACTACTTGTACCACGAACACCTCGAAGAGGTGAACGCGCCGCTCTACTTCTACCAGTTCGCAAGCCGCGCCAAGACGCACGGCTTGAAGTACCTGGGCGAGAGTCGCGTCGGCACGATGGTGACGGGGAACTTCGGGCCGGAAATTGAGAAGACGTTGCGGATGCTCGCCACGGATCAAATCCAGGCGGAGCAGTACATGGACTTTCTTCGCAACCGCATGTTCCGCGAAACGCTGATCTGCCTGGAGCGAGTGCAACCGAACTGGGCGGTCAACCCCGAAGCGCTGCGGGTGCTTCATGTGGCCAGTGCGGCGAAACCTGTCGATGCCGCCGGGCAACCGCTGGAAGTGGCGACGGTGAACAACGAAGATAACATCTCGTACAAGTCGCCGAACGGCATGAGCATGGCCACAACGCGACCGTTGTTGAAGGCGGCGATGCAAGTTCTCGGCAACAATTATCCCGCGACGATTCCATTTGATGTGCTTCGCAAGCAAGCTCGCGAACTCATGGGGGGCGACAGTGCCGATGCGAAGTTGGTCGCCGAAGATACGCAGGTGATTGCGATCGGGTTGTTGAACTGCTACATGGGTTCGGACTTGATCGAATTGCACGGGATGCCGATCAACTTCGTCAAGCAAATTAGCGCCATGCCAACGGCCACGCCGATGGCCCGGATGCAAGCGACGAAATCGGCCACGGTCACGAACCGACGTCACGAAGTGGTTCGGCTCAATGACCTCGACCGGCACTTGGTTCCGTTGCTCGACGGCAAGCACGACAAAGCTGCGCTCGTGGAAAAGCTGACGGTTATCGCCCAGTCCGGGGCGCTCAACGTGCAACGCGACGGCCTGACGCTTTATGACGCGAATGAAATCCAGCAAGCCCTGAACGCGATCATCGAGCAAGCCATCGGCAACGTGGCCCGCATGGCATTGTTAGTGAGCTAAAACCAAAAGCCCGCAAGTGGTGTGAACCACTCGCGGGCTTTTTTATGCCACGTCGATTTCGGCAGGGCGTAACTCGACGATCTCTTCTTGTTCGAGCAAAATTGGCACTTCTGGCGATGGTTTCGCGCCGAACAGAATCACGGAGATGGCCCGGAAAACGTAGTCACACTCCGGGCAGGTGTGCATCATTCCGAGCATTTCTTCCGAGACACCCAATCGCGTTCGACACCGCGAACAATTCCGGATTTCCGCGACCGACGCATCGACAACGTCATCGTTGAAACGTATCGCGTAGCGGTTCTTGTGAGCATCCATGTTGGTGTTCCTTGGGCAAGGGATAACCTTCCTGATCGTTAAATAATGCATCATTTTAACACCACTTCGTCACGATTCAAGCCACACAATAGCTCTACTCGGAATCACCCCTTGGCCGTAAGATGCATCCTGTCCCGACATTTCCACCAGGATGTAGAAAGCAGTTTCGCATGAGCCGGCGATTTGTGGAGCAACTCCGCGACGGGGACAACCTCGACGACGTTTATCTCGCAACCGACAAACAACTTCGCGCGAACCGCAACGGCAATCTGTACGTCCAGATTGAGTTGCGCGACCGCACCGGCGGCATCGCCGCCCGGATGTGGAACGCGGGGGATAACCTGTTCCGGAGCTTCGATAACGGTGATTTTGTTCAGGTCGAAGGGAAGGTCCAGAACTTCCAAGGGTCGCTGCAAGTGATCCTGTCGTTCTTGGAAAAAGTCGAACCGCAGAAAGTCGAAGTCGCCGACTTCCTGCCGCACACGGACTACGACGTTGCCAAACTCTTCGAGCGGTTACGAACGTACCTGTTGAAACTGGCCAACGTTCACCTGCGCGGTTTGGCCGAAGCGTTTCTAATGGACGACGTGTTCATTCGCGGCTTCATGACCTGCCCGGCGGGTGTCAAGTTGCACCATGCGTATGTGGGCGGGTTGCTCGAACACGTCGTCACGATGATGGATATCGCGGACCGGCTGGTGGCGTTCTACCCCGGCACCGACCGCGAACTGTTACTGGTCGGCGTGTTCCTGCACGATGCCGGAAAGGTCCGCGAATTAACCTTCACGCGAGCCTTCGGCTACTGCGACGAGGGGCAACTCATCGGCCACATTGCGATGGGCGTCGAGATGCTCAACGAAAAAGTCAGCAAGGTCTCCGAACTCACCGGCGAGCCGTTCCCGCGCGAACTCCTGGTACGATTAAAGCACATGATCCTGAGCCACCACGGGACGCTCGAATTCGGCAGCCCGAAAATCCCGATGACCCCCGAGGCGATGCTACTGCACACCATCGACATGATGGACACGCGGATGCATATGATGCTGCGGGAGATCAAAGAAGACCGCAACAACAGCACCGCCTGGACCCCGTACAACCAAACCCTCGGGCGCCGCATCTACAAGGGCGGCGCCAACGGCGACCTGTACTCCGGCACCCAAGACGAGTTCGATTGATGATGGAAGAATCGAGAAAACATTTTGACAGGATTTACAGGATTAAACAGGATTTACAAAAACAAGATCATATGTTTTCATCTTGTTAAATCCTGTAAATCCTGTCAAATTTTTCGATAGTGACCCTCCACGACAATGACCGACATGCGGTCGTACACACTATGTCTGAACTAACGACACGCATTTTGCACGCCATCACGCGGCCCAGTTACACGGCGGTGAAGCCGAAGGTACTGGCGAAGCGGATGGGCATTTCTACTAACGAAGAGTACGCGGACTTTCGTAAAATCTTGAAGTCGCTGATCGCCGCCGGGCGTATCGAATTGGGCCGCAACAATACATTGCGTGCGGCGGATGTTTTCGGGTCGGTGGTCGGGATTTATCGGCGGACCAACTCGGGCATGGCGTTCGTCAAGCCCCACGCCCCGACGCCCGAAAGTGGCGGCGATATTCGCATTCGGGAAAGCAAGGAACTGGACGCGAGCAGCGGCGACGAGGTGATGGTGAAGCTCACCCGCAAGGCCACGAAGTTGGCCGGGTCGTCCGGGGATGTCGTGCGGATTTTAAACCGGGCGACACGCACCTTTGTCGGCACCTACTTCGAGCGTGACGGCGGGGCGTATGTCAAGATCGACGGCACGGTGTTCGCGCACAGCGTGAGCGTCGGCGACCCCGGTGCGAAGGGGGCGAAGTCGCAAGACAAAGTCGTCGTGGAGATGCTGCGGTTCCCAACGATGGAGGCACGCGGGGAGGGCGTGATCGCGGAAGTTCTCGGGCCGCTTTCGCAACCTGGCGTGGACTTGTTGACCATCATTCGCGCCTTCGGGTTGCCGGAAGAATTCCCCGAAGCCGCGCTCGCCGAAGCCCGCGCCCAAGCCGATCAGTTTCACGACGACGATCTTGACGGCCGCACGGACTTTTCCAACGAGTGCGTCATCACGATCGACCCCGTCGATGCCCGCGACTTTGACGACGCGGTGTCCGTCACGATCGACCCGAAAACCAAGCACTGGATTCTGACGGTTCACATCGCGGATGTCGGCCACTTCGCCAAACCGGACGGCCCACTCGACGCCGAAGCCCGTCGGCGGGCCACGAGCATTTACCTGCCGCAAAAAGTGATCCCGATGTTCCCGGAGATCATCTCGAACGGCCTCGCCAGCCTGCAACAAGGCAAGCTCCGCTACGTCAAAACAGCACGGATGGAGTTCACCGAAAACTTACAAAAAGGCCACGTGCAATTCTTCAACGGCGCGATCCGCAATCGTCGTCGGTTCACCTACGAAGAAGTCGGCGGCATCCTGAAGACGATGAACGACGAACCGGCGGCGCCCTCCATCGAAGCCGATCCGGACGTGCTGCCGATGTTGCGCCGGATGCGCGACCTCGCGTTGCAATTGCGCAAGAAGCGGATGAAGCGCGGCGCGTTGGAATTGAGTATGCCGGAAGCGGTGCTGGAGTACGACAAAGTCGGGCGCGTGAGCGGGGCACACTTCGCGGTGAACGACCTGAGCCACCAGATTATTGAAGAGTTCATGCTGGCGGCCAACGAAGCGGTGGCGGAGCATTTCGCCGCGCACGAGGTGCCGTTCTTGCGGCGAGTTCACCCGGCGCCGAGCGAAGAAAAACTCGAAGCGTTCGCCAAGTTCGCGGAGTTGTTGGGTTACCCGTTGAAGCGGGCGCAGGATCGGTTCGAGTTGCAACGGGTGCTGAACGCGACGGCGGCCAAGCCGGAGCGGGCGGCGATCCACTTTTCGTTGTTACGCAGCTTGAAACAGGCCGTTTATTCGCCGGTTCAGGACGAACATTACGCGCTAGCCAGCGTCCACTACTGTCACTTCACGTCCCCGATCCGCCGCTACCCGGACTTGGCCGTTCACCGACAACTCGACCGCTGGATTCGCACCGGCAAACTGTCCGGGCACCTGGAGGAACTGACGATCCTGGGCGATCACTGCTCCAAGATGGAACGCCGGGCGGAGAAGGCCGAACGGGAGTTGGTCAAGCTCAAAATCTTGCAGCACCTCAGCACCCGCATCGGCGAGAAGCTGGACGCGGTCATCACCGGCGTGGCGGACTACGGCTTCTTCGCCCAGGCCGAACAATTCCCGGCGGAGGGGCTGGTTCACATCTCCTCGCTGACCGACGACTACTACACTTACGACGCCGCCGAACAAACCCTGACCGCCCGCCGGTCGCAAAAACGCTTCCGCCTCGGCGACCGCGTCCGCGTCGAAGTCGCCCGCATCGACATGCAACGCCGCATGCTCGACTTCCGCCTCTCCGGCGACCAACCCACCCCCAGATCCGAATCCCCCCGCCCCACCGTCAAGCCGCCCCGCACCGTGAAGAAGAACAAGAAGCGGCGCAAGTAAACGGCGCTTCGATGGACGAAGAGGGTTATGGCCTAATCGGGTTTTTCACGGATGGCAGTGCCGGTGGTCCTGGCGGAGCAAAAGCGTTGAACCCTTGTGGTGCTGATAGCGTAGGTGTGTTGGGAACACCACCCAATACGGTCGTTGGCGGTATGGTGTCCGATTCGACTTTCGGCATCGGCAGCGGATGGGCTGATACTATTGGTCTGGCAAGCAGCGATTCTGGCTTGCGAAGCCACGCAATCCAGGCTTCTTCAAGGTCATCAATTGTTTCATAGCCGTAGACAACCTGCGTCGCTTCTGTCCAACTCTTCGTCAGGCCAATGTTCAGGAAGTGCATCAGTCCCGCCCGGCTCAACGCATCACCTTCCAATTTGTCCGAGCTACCGATCTCACGCGGCTTGCGCGTCAACAAGAATCGGACAAGAGAGTGGCCTTGCAAAACCGTCACGCGAATGTCGGACGGGTTTTCCATCATCGGCAACATCACTTTGAGACGAAGTGCTTTACCCGTGTTAACGATCTCTCGACAATAGTGGTCGCAACTTTCTTGTGAATGAAGCGGTCCAATAAAATTGGTAATACCCTTATCCGCCCAAGGAGGCAGTGGCTTTCCGAAGTTGTAGTGGAGGACACATCGCATCATTTCATTCGGAAGAGTTTGTCGTAAATTGGGTTCGAGCGTGCTGTTAGCGAGTTGAATCTTTGCGCGAAATATCTTTTCTCCGATTTGATTTGGTAGTTGTACGTGAAGCAACAGATCTGTGGTCGCAGCACGTTGCTCATCAATTTTAATGTAGTCTCGATCATCAGTTGGAAATTCTGTGGTAGTCCTACCCCCATTTCCCCACGTCACGTCGATAACAAGCAATCGCTTCGTCGGAAGCGGCTTGCGAATCCAGGTCATTGCCAAGTGTTCGCGCAGGTATTCCGCTTCCGCTGCGATTGCCCGCGATGTCAATTCATCTGGTGAGCGGACGTAAAAATGCTCGGTGTATACACCGTGGATGTCTCCGACATGGATCGTTTTTCGGTCGGGTGCCGATTCCTTTTTATCGGTTTGCTTCGGAACAAGTGTTAACTTATCGCCTTGCTTCGGAACTTGTTTTGGCTTATCGGTCTGCGGAGGTGGTAACGGCAATTCCTGTGGACCTGCCGACCTCGGCGCCACCAGAGGCGTTTCACTCGCCACCGGCTTGTTGTCCTGCCCCACGCCGACGCCGATGGCGGTGACGCCGACGGCGAGGCCGACGAGCAGGGCGGGGATTTTTCGCGTTAACAGGGTCATCATGACTCCTTGGGCAATGAGGGCGGCGGGGAGCGTCGTGGCTAGCCCGCCGGCGAGGAAATCGAACACAAAGCTCACGGTCTTCGTCACCAACTCCGTTGGCACACTTGCCGTACCAACTCCGGCACCACTGATGAGCGACGTGGCGATGATCGGCACCACCCCGCGCCGTTGCAGGCGAACTTGCAGCCGTTGTTTCGCTTGCTCCAGCCGACGGCGAACCGTCCGGACGCTGCTGCCGAGTTCCCGCGCCGCTTCGCCTTGCGTGCGGCCGTGCAGCCAGCAAGCGACGACCGGCGCGCGCAAATGGTCCGGCAGTAGCGTCAATTCTTCATCCAAAATGCGGCTGAGTTCCGCCAACTCCGGCTGACGATCGGCATTCGCCGTTGCGGTCATTTGGCTCGCCGCCGTGTGTTCGTGGTGATGCCGACGCTGGTTGGCCTTACGCATTTGTCGCGCCACCTTACCCGCCACGCCGACGAGCCACGACCCGAGCGAGTCCGCGCGTTGCACCGTGTTCGCCCGAGTCGCCAGAATCAAGAACGTCGCTTGAAACGCATCATCCGCCAAAGACGCATCCACCAATCGCCGACACACCCGATGCACAACCGGCCCGTGCCGCCGGACGATTTCACCGAACGCAGCTTCATCACGGCACGCCAAGAACAGGTGCAACAACTCCGCGTCCGGCGCGGTCGGCCGGGTCAATTGCCTCAATAACCGAGGGAGCATGTCTTGCCTCGTGACCTTTCGTCTGACACCAAGTAGTGTGCGCTGACCGGGCGGAGCGGCCAAGTATTTTTCTGCGCCGTTTTGCTTCGACGTGACTGGCTACTCATGAAGATAACGAAAAGCATTTCACCACAGAGAACACGGAGAGCCACGGAGAAGAACAAGAATCCGTTTTGGATTTCTCTGTGGCTCTCCGTGTTCTCTGTGGTGAATCATTCTTGTTTGCTTCTTGTTGGCAGCTTCTGCTACGATTTCACCATCGAACTTCCCTGCTGATGGAATGGACCGACGGCATGATAACACTTTCCATTGATGGCCGCGAAGCGACGGTCCCCGTTGGCACGACGGTTTGGGATGCGGCGCGTGGCTTGGGCGTGGACATTCCGGTGCTGTGTCACTCGCCGAAGATGGACCCGGTGGGCGTGTGTCGGCTGTGCGTGGTCGATGTGGGCGGGCGGGTGTTGGCGGCGAGTTGCGTGCGGCCTTGTGAACCGGGAATGAAGGTCGTCACCGATTCGCCGAGAGTTGAAAAACAACGCGCGATGTTGACAGCCCTTCTGCTTGCAGATCACTCGTCGCCGTGCGTGAAAGAACGCACGACGGGCGATTGCGAACTGGAAGCACTCGGGCGACGCTACACTGGTGCGTTGCAAACCGCAACAAAGTTCAACACGTCGAATCAGACCCGACCACACGATCACTCCTCGAAGGTGATTGAGGTGGATCACCAGTCGTGCATTTTGTGCGATCGGTGTGTGCGGGCGTGTGACGAGATTCAGTGCAACGAAGTGATTGGCCGAACTGGGAAAGGGTACACCACACGCATCGGGTTCGATCTCGATTTACCGATGGGCAACTCGACGTGTGTGTCGTGTGGGGAGTGCGTGGCCGCGTGCCCGACCGGGGCGTTGACGAACAAAACCATCACGCTGCAAATGCTGCCGACGTCTGAAACCAAGAACGTCGAAAGCGTCTGCCCGTATTGCGGGGTGGGGTGCGCGATCACGTATCACGTCAGTGAGCGCGACAACAAAATCCTCAGCGCCGAAGGCCGCGAAGGGGGCGGCAACGACGCCCGATTGTGCGTGAAAGGGCGTTACGGCTGGGACTATTCGTCCCACGAACAACGGCTGACGAAGCCGCTCATCCGTCGAACGGAGTTCTACCCGAAGGGGGCGTTGTCGAATGAAACTGCCGGGAAGCCGGGCAAGAACGCTCGCGTCGATTACGCCGAAGTGATGCCTGCGTTCCGCGAGGCATCGTGGGACGAAGCACTCGACCTGATCGCGTCGAAGTTCCTGGCGATTAAGCACGAACACGGCCCGCGTGCGCTCGCCGGGTTCGGTTCGGCGAAGTGTAGCAATGAGGATGCGTATCTATTCCAGAAGCTCATGCGGGCGGCACTCGGCACCAACAACGTCGATCACTGCACGCGGTTGTGCCATGCCTCCAGCGTGGCGGCGTTGCTGGAAGGCATCGGCAGCGGCGCGGTTACGGACGTGTTCCCGAACGCCAAGCACGCCGACTTCATTTTGCTCACCGGCTCCAATCCGACCGCGAACCACCCCGTTGCGGCCACGTTCTTCAAGCAAGCCATAAAACGCGGCACGAAGCTGCTCGTTGTCGATCCGCGCCGCCCACAAATTGCCGACTTCGCCAACTGGTACTGCCAGATTCGCCCCGGTACGGACGTGGCGTTTTACAACGCGATCATGCACGTGTTGGTCGCGGAGAATCTGGTGAATCACGATTACATCCGCGACCACACGGAAAACTTCGCAGCGCTGAAAACGCAAGTAGCGAAATACCCACCCGAGCGCGTCGCGCCGGTGTGTGGAATCCCTGCTGAACGGCTACGTGAGATCGCCCGCGAAATCGGTCGCGCCAAAAACATGATGGTGTTCTGGGGCATGGGCATTAGCCAGCACACCCACGGGACGGACAACGCGCGGTGCCTGATTGCGATGTGCCTGATGACCGGAAACGTGGGCCGCGAAGGGACCGGGTTGCACCCGTTGCGCGGGCAAAACAACGTCCAAGGGGCGTCCGATTCCGGGCTGATCCCGATGATGTTTCCGGACTACCAACTCGTCGAAACCCCGGCGATCCGGGAGAAGTTTGAAGCGGCGTGGGGCGTGCCGCTCGACCCGAAACGCGGCCTCACGGTCGTCGAAATCATGGGCGCCGCACTCAAGGGGGATGTTCGCGGGATGCTGATGCTCGGCGAAAACCCGTTCCTGTCTGACCCCAACATCAACAAGGTACGCAAGGCCCTGAGCAGTCTGGAATTCCTCGCGGTGCAAGACATTTTCCTCACCGAAACGGCGGAGTTCGCAGACGTGATTCTCCCCGCGTCGTCGTTCTTTGAAAAACTCGGCACGTACACCAACACCGACCGCCGCGTGCAAATCGGTCGCCCCGCCATCGCCCCGCCTGGCGACGCCCGCACGGATTGGTCCGTGCTGTGTGACCTCTCGAATCGACTCGGCTACCCGATGCCCTACGAGTCCCCTGAACAGGTCTTCGACGAAATCACAACTCTGTCGCCAAGCTACGCCGGACTGAATTACGCGAACTTACAAGGTGGTGGCAAGATCTGGCCGTATCTGCCGGACGCGGAATCGTCTTCAACTGATTACATTGGCGAAAAGGTACTCTTCGGCGACTCGTTCCCGACGGCCAACGGGCGGGCGAAGTTTGTCCCGGCGGAGTTCGCGGAAGCCGCCGAGATGCCCGACCCCGACTACCCGTTCGTGCTGAACACGGGTCGTGTTCTCGAACACTGGCACACCGGCACCATGACCCGGCGCAGTTACGCGCTGGACGCCATCAGCCCCACGCCGTTCGTGGAAATGCACTCGGACGACTTGGCGAAACTCGGCGTGGCGGACGGCCAAGAGGTGACCGTGAAATCCAAACGCGGCGCGATTCGGTTGCCGACGAAGGCGAGTCGTGGGATTCAACCGGGCAGCGTGTTCATCCCGTTCCACTTCCGCGAAGCCGCCGCCAACGTCCTCACCAACGACGCCCTGGACCCCTACGGTAAAATCCCCGAGTTCAAGTTCTGCGCCGTGCGGGTCGAAGCGTAAACCTGCCGGGCCGCTGTACGTTCAAATTCGGAGCGTGTTAAACTCACCCTTCGCTACGAACTGTCAAGCTGCAACATGGTAAACTGATACGGTTGGTGCAATTGAGATTGTTCATCGTTTCCTTCCGTGTGAGTCGCCTGTGAATCCTTGTCGCCAACTTGTCTCGTTTGCGCAGAACCAACTGGACGCGGACGACGTGTTTCGCGCCCTCGTTAGTTATGAGCAGTGGTTGGCGCCGGTGCCCGTGTTGCGGGAGCATTACGGGCGGACCGCGTTCGACCAAGTGGTGATGTACGGCCACGTTGCCGACTTCCCGCCGGGCGAATTGTGGCTGTTCACGGACGACGACGCGGCGCACCGGGCCAAGATCGCCGGGTCAAATCTGGGTGCGTTTGCGATCAACAACGCCGGGGTTGACCTGTTTGAAAACCTCCACCCGGATTGGCAATTCATTCGCGTGAACCCGGTTTCAACTGCGGAATTATCCTGGACGTTCCCGCGTGAAACCTTTGCGGTACTTCAGGCATGGGTTGCAGCAATTCGGTTTGAAGCGGAAGTGCGAACGTGGGCTTCTGGTCGCCCGGTGGACTTGAATGCCCTGGCAGG